>NZ_JACVUW010000006.1:0-262223 GCF_016625265.1 Bacillus sp. S71
TATGTATCGAAGTTGTTCCTCCCTAATTTATAAGACATTCCCCAGTGTCTTTGAACAGCTTCCATCCCTAATTAAATTGACATAAATTGTCCCCTTCCTTGACCATCTTATAAATGATGGTCTTATTTTTTTGTCTTTCTATCTTTTATTTAAAACTCCCTCTCTCTTTCACCCTATGTTCACATGAGAGTCACACCTATCTTTTATAGTATATGTATCGAAGTTGTTCCTCCCTAATTTATAAGACATTCCCCAGTGTCTTATAGCAACTTCCATCCCTAATTAAATTGACATAAATTGTCCCCTTCCCTTGACCATCCTATGTGATGGTCTATTTTATTTTCCAAACACAAAATCAATCTATCTGTACTTAAATAAAAAACCTAAAAATTCAGAAAATATTGTCAAATTAGGTATTTTTTCGGTATAATTACTTTAGGAAGGAATTTCGCAAAAACAAAAGGGGGGATTTTATTGAAACAAACAAAAGCAATCTTAATCGCATTATTTCTAGGTCTAGTTGTTGGACTCACTCTAAATTTAGCCGCTCCATCTATCTTTGAGCCACTAAATCAATATGTGTTCAACCCAATTGGTCAATTGTTTATTCGACTTATTAAAATGCTAGTTGTTCCTGTTGTGTTCATTTCTATCGTACTTGGTGCTGCCGGCCTTGGAGATCCGAAACAACTTGGAAGAATCGGTTTAAAATCAATTTCATTCTTTCTCGTAACAACTGCGGTTGCCATCTCTATAGCGGTTACATTTGCACTTATTATAAAACCAGGAGCTGGCGGTAATTTTAAAACAGAAGGTCTTAAGTATGAAGGTGCAAAAACTGAAACATCTTTCGTCGACACATTGCTAAATATCGTACCAGATAACCCAGCAAAAGCGATGGCTGACGGAAACATGTTACAAATCATTGCCTTTGCCGTATTGATTGGACTCGGTATAGCTATTTTAGGAAAACGAGTTCAAGGTATCCATTCATTACTTGAACAGGGCAACGAATTAATGATGTATCTCGTTAATCTCGTTATGAAATTAGCCCCAATTGGAACATTCGGTTTGCTCGCTTCATCCGTTGGTAAAATGGGGCTTGCAGGCGTCGCTGCGATGTTCAAGTATATGATTGTCGTTATGTTAGTACTCATTATTCACGGGGTCTTTGTATATGGTGGCTTATTAAAGGTATTAGCAAAAGAAAGTATTGTTCGTTTCTTTAAACATTTCGGACCAGTAATGGCAATTGGATTTAGTACATCTAGCTCTAATGCATCGCTTCCATTTGCAATGAAAACAGCACAAGATAAGCTTGGCGTTCCAAAAGCGATAAGCTCATTTGTACAACCACTAGGGGCAACTATTAATATGGATGGTACTGCCATTATGCAAGGGGTAGCAACTGTATTTATCGCTCAAGTATACGGAGTTGAACTTACATTACCGCAATTAGCTATGGTCGTATTAACCGCTGTACTAGCTAGTATCGGTACTGCTGGTGTACCAGGTGTTGGACTTGTAATGCTTACAATGGTTTTAAATCAAGTAAATCTACCAGTAGAAGGTATCGCTTTAATTATCGGTATTGACCGTATTCTAGATATGTCTAGAACAGCTGTAAACATTTCTGGGGATGCAATTTGCGCAATGATTGTCGCAAAATCAGAAGAAAAATATAATACTGATCAATCGGCAGCATCGTAAATCAAAAAAGGAGTGAGGCAGATCACTCCTTTTTTGATTTACTCCCTTTTTTAGAACGATATTCTTTCCCTTTATTATCATTACCAGTTTCAAATTCAGTGCTAAATTCCTGATTAAACTGGCCGGACTTTGGTGATCCTTGATTACCGCTCCCTTTACTACCGTTACGATTCGTCATATTTCTCCCTCCCTTCCTTGTATTAGTAGTATGGCGCTCTATCTTTTTTCATACACATTTTATTTTTTAACATCTATTACACACGAAAGAAGACCTTCCATATATAAGGAAGATCTTCTCTTTCATCACGTAAGCGTTTTCTTGTTTATAATCACTTAAATAAGTTTTTTGGAAATCGAAATCATTACATTCATTTCATCTTCTGAAAGTGTAGAGAATCTTTCTTGTAAATATTGTTTTTTCGCATCTTCCATTTTCGCAACTAAATCTTTCCCTTGTTCTGTAATCTCTAAATACACAACTCGGCGATCTGATGTAGAACGTGAACGAGTTACAAAACCTTTATTAATTAATTTTTCTGTAACAGCTGTAATATGACTATTCGACACATTTAATTCATTTGCTACACGCGATACCATTTCTTTATTCGTACGATTTAATATTCTCAGGACGATGAATTCATTCCACGGTATGTAACCACCGAATATTTTTCCGATATCATTACGCAATGTGCGAAACATAGCAAACACATTTGTCGATAGTTCTTCCATTAATTGCTCTCGATTTTGAGACAACTTTGACAGCTCCTTTTATTTCATTTAGTTAAATAAAAACCTTATTAATAATTTTACATGAAATCTTACTTTTTGTCACCTTATTTTCCCATAATTCGTAGTTTTTTAATATGTATTTCATGATAAAATGAAGTTAACTTCCAGAAAAAGGGGGTATTTTAATGCATGAGGAGGAGAAATTCTCAAATCTCAGCCTAAAAGATAAAACGATTATCATTAGTATTATTGCTCCTTTTCTCATTATAGTTTTTGCATTTATATTTTTTGTATATGTAGGAATCTTTCAAATTACAGGTATAGAGTATAGTTCACGTACTGCGTTACTTCTCTTTTTTTTATTAATCACTTTCTTAGACAGTATTACATTTTTCATCTTCAGTTTCTTCAAAGCGCTGCTATATCCACTAACACAAAACATGCCAAATTGGATTTCTATTACTCTTTTCTCATTCATTGAAATTACACTAGATTGGTTCGTCATTCATACTGCTGATGATTGGATAGAAAGCGTACAAATGTCCAACATAGCTGAATTATGTGTCGTACTATTCTTTTTCCTCTTAAATAAATTATTAAGTGACGAGAAAGAGTAAGAATACAAGCTTTTCTATATAAAAATTGGTACAATGAAAGCAAATCTTACTAAAGAGGTGTTAATTATGAACTTACAACAATGGGCTGATAAAGGTATGTCCTTTGATACATATGTGAATGAAATGCAAGTAAACCAATACGAGCTACTACACATTTACAATAACTTTTTAATTCCAAATGAATTACTTCCTGTATTAGAAGAACGTCAAAATGACGGCTGGCGTGTTATCGTATTAACTGCTGATTGGTGTGGCGATGCTCTTTTATGCGTACCTGTTATGAAACGAATTTCTGAAGTTGCAAATATTGAAATGAGTTTATTAATTCGCGACGAAAACTTAGAATTAATGGATCAATATTTAACAAATGGAACAGCACGTGCGATTCCAATCTTTATTTTCATTGATAAAGATGGAAATGAACAAGCCGTCTTTGGACCACGCGCTCCAAAAGTACAAGAATTAGTAACTTCAATGCGCGCTACATTACCTGAAAAAGAAGATCCAACATTCGAAGAAAAACAAAAAGAAATGTATGCTAATTTCCGTGCTACATTAGCTGATGATACTTCTCTTTGGGAGCATGTAATGGAAAATATGGTGGAAAAAATAGTAAAATAAAAAAAACCTGCCGAGCTCGGCAGGTTTTTTTATTACATAATGAAGAAATAGAATACCGCAGCTAAAATGAAACGATAATAAGCGAACGGTGTTAGTTTCACACGAGATAATAATTTCAAGAATGAAACAATTGCAAGCATCGCAACAACGAATGCAGTTACAAATCCTGTTACAAATAGCGTTATATCTGCTGAGCTTAATACATCCCAGCTTTTAATTAAATCTAATCCACTTGCAGCTACCATCATCGGTACCGCTAAAATGAACGTATATTCAGCTGCCGCTGTATGCGACACGCGAGCTAATAAACCACCACTGATTGTAGAACCAGAACGAGAGAATCCTGGCCAAAGAGCTAAACATTGAAACATTCCAATTGTAAATGCCTGTTTATATGTGATTTCATCTAACGTTCTTGCTGTACTTGGTTTTGAAAACTTCTCAGCAACAATCATTAAAATACCACCGGCTACTAAGCTAATAACAACTGGTCCTGGACCAAATAAAACCTCTTTAATAGTGCTATGGAATAATACGCCAAGTATCCCGGCAGGAATCATCCCGATAATAATATGTAATAAATTTAACGATGGTCCGTCTGTTACTTTACCTATTCCAACTAACGACCATAGACGCTTCCAAAATATAACAACAACTGCTAAAATCGATCCCAATTGGATAACAACTTCAAAAACTTTCGCTCTCTCATCGTCAAATCCAATTAAATGTCCTGTTAAAATCATATGTCCTGTTGATGATACTGGTAGAAACTCTGTTAACCCTTCAACAGCACCCATGATTAAACCAATTAACCAATCAGCCACAAGTAGTGCCTCCTTAATAACAAATAATATGTAATTTTTTCACACCTTATCATAATACCTTATCCCTTTTCAAAGTGCATCCTTTTTTTATTGGTTTCATATGTTGTAGGCGCGTATTTCTTTTCTAATCTTTGATTAAATTGTATGATAGTAAGAGTTTGTTTTTTTATATGGAAAGGGGATTTTATGAAAGAAACTACTTCATTTTCACAAAAGTTAAAGCAATTTGTATTACTATTTTTTCCGATTTTCGTAACGCAAATGTCATTATTTGCGATGAGTTTTTTTGATACAACAATGTCAGGACATGCAAGTCCAACTGATTTAGCAGGTGTTGCAATTGGAACAAGTATATGGCTTCCAGTTAGTACGGGATTAACAGGAATTTTAATGGCTACTACTCCCATTGTTGCACAACTCGTCGGATCCAAGAAAAAAAAGGACGTTCCCCACGTTGTCATACAAGCAGTTTATTTAGCAATTTGTGCTAGCTTCGTTGTTATCCTCATCGGTTTCTTCGTCGTTTCACCTATTTTAAACGGCATGCGCTTAGAAGAACCTGTGGAACGAATTGCAGCTCAATTTTTAAGTATTATTGCAATAGGAATTATACCTTTATTCACTTACACTGTTTTACGTGGATTTATTGATGCATTAGGAAAAACTCGCACAACGATGATTATTACATTACTATCATTACCAATTAACGTAATATTAAATTACCTATTAATTTTTGGTAACTTCGGTTTCCCAAAGCTTGGTGGTGTCGGAGCAGCAATTGCTTCCACTGCAACATATTGGTGCATTTTAATTATTACAGTCATTATTATTCAGACGAAAGAGCCTTTTGCCTCTTTCAACATTTTCAAACAATTATATCGCCCTTCTCTTTCGAGTTGGACAACATTCTTAAAGCTTGGCGTTCCTATCGGATGTGCTATCTTTTTTGAAACGAGTATTTTCGCTGCGGTAACGCTCATGATGAGTAATTTTAGTACGACAACTATTGCAGCTCACCAAGCAGCTATGAACTTTGCTTCCTTGTTATATATGACTCCGCTAAGTTTAGCAATGGCAATGACTATTGCAGTCGGATTCGAAGTTGGAGCAAAACGTTACGATAATGCAAAACAATACGGACTGATTGGAATTGGATTAGCCCTTGCCTTTGCTTTATTATATTCAATTCTTCTCTACTTCTTTGATAATCAAATTGCTTCTATTTATACGACAGATGCAAAAGTTCATCATTTAGCAAAAGAATTTCTTATCTTTGCGATTTTATTTCAAATTTCAGATGCAATTGCAACCCCTGTACAAGGAGCTCTGCGTGGGTATAAAGATGTAAATGTTGCTCTAATTATGACTTTAATTGCTTATTGGATAATAGGTCTACCACTAGGTTACATATTAGCAACATATACAGAATGGGCCGCAAAAGGTTATTGGATCGGTCTTATTATCGGTCTAGCATTTGGCGCTGCCTTCCTCCTTATCCGTCTCTTTCAAGTACAACGAAAATATACAACACAAAACAGCCGCTAATAATAAAGCGGCTGTTTTCTTTATGCATATTTTTTCTTGTAACGTATAATATAATGAAAAAGAAAGGTGGGTACATATGGACGACAAAGAAAAAAAGCAATCATTCGATGAAGAATTTGCCCCTGAAATTTCACCTGGATATCGGCAAGATGTACATAAGCCACCTAAATATAAAAACACTTCGTTTTTAATGGGCATTACCATTTTCGCCGCTGTATTACTCATACTTATCATTTTCGTTTATTTTTGATGAAAGGTGGCCTATTATATGAAGAAACAAAATTCCAATCGTTCCAAAAGAACTGTTAAAACACAAAAAGGATATGCAGGCGATTCTGTTCATACACTTAAACAAGTGGAGCAAGGAAATTTATATATTGCTCAAAAAGAACTTGGTCAACAAAATGAAAATCTTTAAAGGTCCTTGACTCCTTGAGGGCCTTTTTATTCCGCATTAAGTAGTACACCCCCAAATGATCTATTGAGCAATGAATTTCCTTTATTGTACGCGCTGCTTTTGTTCTAGCACCATAAATATATTATTAACCTTTACAATTTTCACTTCATAATTCAATTTCATTTCGCTTCTCTTACCATTTTCAGTACCCGCAACGTACGCTACAGCTTGATAGAGAAAACTCTCATCTTTCTCTTCACGTATCTCCTCGTTTGTAAATTTATACTCTAACTCTTGAAAACGATTTGGATAATAATTTTCCATTAATTGTTCATACCCTCTATTTAAAAATAGTTCTTCACCTTTTCGTTTCACATCTTCTTTATTATTAAACTCAAACACTGATAGTTGTTCAGTCACAAAATGCTCTCCTACCTTTTTCATTTCATTATGAGTTAAATTTTCTATACTTTTATTCTTTAACTCCTTATTTAATCCGTACTGATCAATCGGTTTAAAGGTAGCAAAAACCTCCTCTTTATATGACCAAAACAATACAAAAGCGATACATAGAGAAATGATTAACAGTCTTTTTTTCGTAATACTCCCGCCCTTCTTCATAATGATAGCCATATTTTAACATACAGAAAGAAAATTCTGATATTATAAAGTAGAATAACTTAACTCAGAAACGAGGAACAATTATGGACTCTTACAAACATTATATAAAAGAAGCTTTGCCTAATCTTTCTATACATTCATATAAACAAAATGAAGAAGGTTGGGATAATGTAGCAATTATAGTAAATGATGAGCTACTGTTTCGTTTCCCGCGAAAACAGGAATATGCAATGCGAATTCCGTTAGAAAAAGAACTATGCACAATTCTCACTCAATCACTACAAGAAATCGAGGTTCCACAATATCACCTAATTTATAAAAATGAATCTGATGAGATCCCTCTTTGTAGTTACTATACGCTCATTCATGGTGAACCATTAAAAACAGAAACAGTTGCCAAGCTGGAGGATACAGAGCTGCAAGCAATTATTACACAATTAGCTACTTTCCTTGCGGCACTACATAGTATTCCTTTAAACCAAGTTACAACGCTATGTTTCCCTATTGAAAAAACATGTACCTACTGGAAAGAGCTACAAACAAAATTAAACCAATATCTTACTACTAACCTTACTTCATTACAGAAACTAGCCTTAAATCGCTTATTTGAAAATTTCTTTGCATGTTTAGCTACATCCACTTTTCAAAACACAATCATTCACGCTGATTTTACACATCATCACATTTTATTTAACAAGCAGAACAAAAGCATTTCAGGTGTTATCGATTTTGGTGATGCGCAAATTGGCGATCCTGCTTTTGATTTTGCAGGACTATATTATGATTTCGGACATGAGTTTACTACATCCGTATATGAACAGTACAGTACACTTATTTCTCATCATGATCCATTACTCATTCACCGCATTACTACCTTTTATCAATATAGTCCTTTACTACATAATATTATTTATAACTTTGAATCAGAGAATGAACTCGAATTCATTACAAGTACAGAACAACTAAAAACGATATTACAGGGATGAGATTACATTCTCTCCCTATATACTCTCTCCTCATACATCATTAACTTTTTATCCATTTCAACAATAACTTTATACAATTGAAATGCCTGTAAAATTTGCAGTTGAATTTCAAAAGGAGCATTTTGTTCTTTTAACCATTGAAATACTTTCGTTTCATCTTTCATTGATTATTCCTCCCTTTATCCCGCTATTTGCGGGTAGCCCGATTGACCCCCACTGATTAAAGTTTCACTTTATTAAAATCTGCTACAAATATACCGTAAATGATGAAAAGCTTTTCATGTCAATAACAAAAAAGGATGCAAAATTGCATCCTTTAATGTACTATATTTTTCTTCTGTTTCGCTTCTTTCTTTACTTCTTCCCCTTGGCATTCACTACGAAACGCACAACTTATACACTCAGAACGAAAATGACGCTCTGTATAATGCTCAGGTTGCTGTAACATTTCTTTCATTCTAGATAAATCAGCCATTCCAGTTATAATATCTTCCTGTTTCGGAATGTACTCATACTTAGTTCCTTCTATTAAATTAATAACTTCAATTTTTCCTGGAAGAACGCCGAAAGCTTTATAACTGAATACTGTCATTAGCTTCTGACAAAGAGCAAGCATTTCCTCATCCGCATCGACAACATACTTTTTAATTACAAACGACTCAGCATTCCACTCACCAACTTCAAATGTCAATGACATGTGGACACCTAACTCTTCCATATATTTTTGAAACTTCTCGTATAAAAACAATGGTGGTGTCTGACTATCATCCCTTTCAACAAACTGTAATAAGTGATCCGTTAGCTTCGCTAATACAATATAGTACTCCGTCTTCGAAGCAAACATATTAATCCTTACTTTTTTCCAATACTTTTCTATTAATATTAAAAGTACAATTTTCGTTTGTTGACCCGCAGGTAGCGTGTAATACTCGTTAATAATTTGATTCACAATCATTTGCGCTATTTGTTGCCATTCAAATGAAGAAGGTTCTCTTCTTTTTATATGACGAAAATAAAATTTATGCGGACACCGCATAAAATCATACAAATGATAATCTGTCATCGTTTTGATTGAGATTTTCTCATGCACTTGCTCTTCAGCTCCCTTCTGCCATTAAGAAAGGTGTTTTACAAATTCGGCTCCAAACTGTAAACATTTTTCTACATCTTCATCTTCTGGCGTTAATTCTACTTTTAGTCCTTCTAACACAACTGCTGCTCCGCGCTCTTGTAGCTTTTCTATTAAAATATCAACCGCCACTCCGTATTTCGGATAAGCCGAATCACATGATCCGAATACTGCCGCTTTTTTCCCAGTTAAATCAATAGAATCCATTGCATCATAAAAATCTAAGAAATCATCAGGAAGATCACCATCTCCCCATGTGTATGCACCTAAAATAATTCCATCATACTGTTCCAATATAGAAGCTTCTGGTGAATCCATAATATCAATAACTTCAATTTCATTTTCTGTTTCACGAATTACGCCGGCAATATGGTCAGCCATTTCCTCTGTATTTCCACTCATACTTGCAAAAATCATTACTAACTTACTCAACTGAACCTCTCCCTTTACTTTGTATCTCTTTTTCTGTTTGAATGCTCTTCTTCTCATCTACATATTCAGACCGAATTACATTTCGTTGCCATTCCATATGCTGATCAACATCTTTATTTTTATCTTTTAATCCCCTCCGTAGAAGGTGAAATTTTTTTCTCATTAACATGTCGCATCCATCCTATTGATAATAATTATCAATTTCAACTATATTTAGATTAATTGACATTGATTATCAATGTCAACAACTATTTTTAAAAAAATGATTAAAATGTACAAGCTTGTCCGTTAGCTATTCATATACTATAAATGAGCATAGTTCTTTCTCAGCCCTCTCTGACGGAAAGAAATAAAAGCAACTGCGATAGAGCGCAGTTGCCTTTTTTTTGTTTTTCTATGATTTTAGTAATCTTATAGTAGTCTCTAAGAATAGCTCCACTCCACAAATTAATGCTGATTCATCCACGTCAAATTTCGGATGATGATGTGGATAACAAGTATATATATTTTCATTACCTGTTCCTAATTTAATGAAACAACCAGGTGCTTTTCTTAAATATGCTGAAAAATCTTCCCCACCCATAGAAGGTTCAAGCTTCACAACACGCTCATTCCCAAACAAATGTAGTGCACTTTCTTCTACTATTTTCGTAATATATTCATCATTAATAACCGGATCATATCCATATCGATACGTATATGTATACGATCCTCCATGTGCTTCTGTAATTCCTTTCACAATTTTTTCGATTTTCCCTTCTGCTTCCACCCTCAATGCTTGATTAAATGAACGAACAGTTCCCATTAAAGTTGCTGTACTAGGAATAATATTGTCAGCCACTCCCCCATGAAACTGCGTAACTGAAACGACTCTTTGCATGAAAGCACTTGTATTTCTAGATACGATATGTTGTAGATTTGTAATAATCTGCGCTCCGATAGCGATAGGATCAATCGTTTCTTCTGGCCGCGCCGCATGCCCTCCTTTGCCTTGGATCTCAACTGTAAATACGTCTGGTGCTGCCATCATCGGTCCATATACAATTCCTACATTCCCACTTTCCAAGCCAGACATAACATGTAAACCTATTACATAATCAACACCGTCCATAACACCAGCCTCAACCATTTCTTGTCCACCACCAGGGTATACTTCTTCTGCATGCTGAAAGAATAGACGAATTTCTCCTACAAACTCTTCCTTCATATTATTAAGCACCTCTGCAGTGCTTAATAATATAGCTGCGTGAGCATCGTGCCCACATGCATGCATCATTCCTTTTTTCACAGATGTATAAGATTTACTTGTCTCCTCTTGAATTGGCAAAGCATCTATATCAGCTCGAATCGCAATTACTTTCCCTTGCTTCACACCCCTTTTAATTGCTAGTACACTATACTTCGTCGGTCTCGTTACTTCAAAAGAAGAAAATGAGCATAGTGTATCATATATAAATTGCGAAGTTTCTTTTTCATGAAATGATAATTCCGGATACTTATGAAAATGCCTTCTCCATTTCACGATATTTTCTTCCGAAATTAGACTCTTCCACACTCTATTCATGATAATTTCCTCCTTTTCAAAAGAACTAGAAATTTTAAATTTTACTCCGTCTTAAATGTTTAATAAAAACAAATACTGCATTTTTACGTATTCTTATAGTCCACTTTTATGTATTCACACAATCCACTTTCTATTTACATGTCAAACCCATTACAAATTCATGCTGAATGTAATATAATTGCTAAGTTAGGGATTTTCTTTTTTAGTATTTAGTGCTAATATCAGAAAAGAGCCTTTTGACTTATTTTTACCTAAAATGTGGGATTTTGTTTTTTTCACAATAATGTAGGACATGATACCTACAAAGAGCTATTATTTCATTAAGAGAGGGAAAGACATGGAAAGATTAAAAGAGATATGGTCTCGACCACTCACACAATGGGTTGCAAAGACGGTTTATTATCTTGCAATTTTATTTGCATTACTTTGGTTGTATGGATTCCATGATACAAACACAAGTACATTTATTTACAATGAATTCTAGGGTGGGAACGTTATGAAGTTATTAGAACAAATTGAAAAGTGGGCTGCAGAAACGCCTGATCAAACCGCTTTTGTTTGGCGAGATGCGAAAATTACGTACAAACAATTAAAGGAAGATTCTGATGCGTTAGCACATTGGATTTCTTCTGAGTATCCAGACGATCGTTCACCAATTATGGTGTATGGCCATATGCAACCTGAAATGATTATTAACTTTTTAGGATGTGTAAAAGCTGGACATGCTTACATTCCTGTAGATTTATCTATCCCAGCTGATCGTGTACAACGTATTGCTGAAAATTCTGGTGCGAAATTACTTTTATCGGCAACAGCAGTAACTGTAACTGATTTACCAGTTCGCATCGTAAGTGAAGACAACTTAAAAGATATTTTCTTTACTCATAAAGGGAACACTCCAAATCCTGAACATGCGGTAAAAGGTGATGAGAACTTCTACATTATTTACACATCAGGAAGCACAGGTAATCCGAAAGGGGTTCAGATTACTTATAACTGCCTTGTTAGCTTTACAAAATGGGCTGTAGAAGATTTCAACTTACAAACAGGGCAAGTATTCTTAAACCAAGCACCTTTCTCATTCGATTTATCTGTTATGGATATTTACCCATCATTAGTAACAGGTGGTACACTTTGGGCAATCGATAAAGATATGATTGCGCGTCCAAAAGACTTGTTTGCTTCTTTAGAGCAATCGGATATTCAAGTATGGACTTCCACACCTTCTTTCGCTGAAATGTGTTTAATGGAAGCATCTTTCTCTGAGAATATGCTACCGAACATGAAAACATTCTTATTCTGCGGTGAAGTGTTACCAAATGAAGTAGCTAGAAAATTAATTGAGCGTTTCCCGAAAGCAACAATTATGAATACGTATGGTCCAACAGAAGCTACTGTCGCTGTAACAGGTATTCACGTGACAGAAGAAGTGCTTGATCAATACAAATCACTTCCAGTTGGCTATTGTAAATCAGACTGTCGCCTTCTTATTATGAAAGAAGATGGCACGATTGCACCTGATGGTGAAAAAGGTGAAATCGTAATTGTCGGTCCAAGCGTAAGCGTTGGATATTTAGGAAGCCCTGAATTAACAGAAAAAGCATTTACTATGATTGACGGTGAGCGTGCCTATAAAACAGGCGATGCTGGCTATGTTGAAAATGGTCTTCTATTCTATAATGGTCGTCTTGATTTCCAAATTAAGCTGCATGGTTATCGAATGGAATTAGAAGAAATTGAGCATCACCTTCGTGCGTGTTCTTACGTAGAAGGAGCAGTTATCGTTCCAATTAAAAAAGGTGAGAAATACGATTATTTATTAGCGGTTGTTGTTCCTGGGGAGCATTCGTTTGAAAAAGAATTCAAATTAACATCTGCAATCAAAAAAGAACTCAATGAGCGATTACCAAACTACATGATTCCACGTAAATTCATGTATCAATCTTCTATTCCAATGACACCAAATGGAAAGGTAGATCGCAAAAAATTATTGAGTGAGGTTACAGCATGACCGCATATGGATCATTTTATTTTTTCGCTATAGTGGGCATTTTATTAATACCTACTATCATAGCTGGATTAAAAGGTAAAATGTTGCGTAAATATAATGCCGTTTTAACATTAGTCATGCTTGCTATTATCTTCTCAGATAAACCAAAGCAAGCAATGATGTTAGCTGCATTTATTATTTGGCAATATGTCCTTATTAAAGGCTATTTAATTTTAAGAAAACAAAATAATAGTACATTCACATTTTGCATAGCTGTTATTTTATCGATTTTGCCTCTTATTTTGGCAAAAATCGCACCATTTGCATCGTTATTACCTGAGTTAAAACTTGTTGTTTTTCTAGGTATATCTTACGTAACATTCAGAGCAGTTCAAATGGTATTTGAAGTTCGTGATGGTTTAATTAAAGAGCTTTCTTTCTTTAACTTCTGGGAATTCGTTTTATTCTTCCCTGCGATTTCAACAGGACCTATCGATCGTTACCGAAGATTCCAAAAAGATATTCAAAAGCCACCTAGCGCTGAAGAATATCAAAATTTACTATATACAGGACTAAATCGTATTTTCCAAGGTTTCTTGTATAAATTTATTATTGCTTACTTAATAAAGCAATATTGTATGGATCCAGCATTCGCTCAACACGATACAATCTTTTCAAATATGATTTACATGTATAGCTATAGCTTATATCTATTCTTTGATTTTGCTGGTTATAGCTCTTTTGTAATTGGTGTAAGTTATATGATGGGAATTAAAACGCCAGAAAACTTTAATAAGCCATTCCTTAGTCGTAATATTAAAGACTTCTGGAACCGCTGGCACATGAGTTTATCATTCTGGTTCCGTGATTTTATTTACATGCGTTTCGTCTTTTTTGCAACGAAGAAAAAGTTAATTAAGAACCGTTACACAATTTCGTATATCGGTGCATTTTTAAACTTTTTCATTATGGGAATTTGGCATATCCAAGGAAGCGCTGTTGCGCAGTATGTTATTTATGGTCTATATCATGCCGCACTGTTTATTTTATTCGATATTTTCGAACGAAAAAACAAGAAGCATAAGTTTTGGCCCAACAATAAATTCACACGCATCCTTGCGATTGTAATTACGTTCCACGTTGTATGTTTCGGTTTCCTAATCTTCTCTGGACACCTTAACAGATACTTTTAATGCACCCTTCTTATTCCATTAAGAAGTTGCACATATAATATATTTCGGATATAAAGGAGATTTTAAAAATGGCAGAATTCAAAGAGCAAGTATTAGATATTTTAGAAGAAGTATGTGAAAACGATATTGTGAAAGAAAACTTAGATGTTCAATTATTTGAAGAAGGTATCCTTGATTCTTTCGCTGTAGTATCTTTATTAGTTGAATTCCAAGAGCGTTTAGATATTGAAGTTTCTATTTCTGATTTTGACCGTGACGAGTGGGCTACACCAAACATGGTTATTAAAAAGTTGGAAGAAATCCGATGAACAAAGCAAAATTTGGTCCGATGCTTTTAGCATTGGCCCTTTTTGCTGTATTCTTACTTATTCCAACGCGCTTTCTACTTCCACTTTTAAGTGATGAAAAAGTAGAACAAGCTGCTACTTCTTTAAAAGAAGAAAAGATTCAAAGTATGATTTTACAGCAAAAGATGTTAGCAGATCCAAAATATCTTCCGATGTACGGTTCATCGGAATTCGCACGTATGGATGCTTTCCATCCATCTAATTATTTTAAAGTAAAGCCTGAAGGATTTACGCCATTCCTTCTTGGACGCGGCGGAACACAAGACCTTGTACATGTGTTAAACTTCGCATCTACAATGGATCAATTGAAAGATAAGAAAATGGTATTCGTTCTTTCTCCGCAATGGTTTGTACCACAAGGTATTGACGAGACGCACTTTGCACCTAACTTTTCAAAACAACAAGGTTACCACTTCATTTTCAACAATGATTTAAAACCTGAAATGAAAAAACAAATTGCAAAGCGTTTATTAAACTTTGAGATTGTAAAAAAAGAAACTTTATTAAAAATTTCGCTTGAAGGTATCGCTTATGATGATACGAAGTATAAAGTAAAAGCACTTGCTGCTAAACCTTTCGCTTATATTTATCGTAACATTTTAGATCGTAAAGATTTATTTACAGCTATGTTTAATATTAAACCGCACAAAGAAAAGCTTGATCCTTCATTAAAACAAATGAACTGGGAAGAGGCTCGTAAACATGCGGATCAAACAGGTGCAGTAGAATCTGGATCTAATGAATACGGTATTGAAGATGATTATTTCAATAGCAAAATTAAGAAAAAATTAAAGCAACGTGAAGGTTACTTAAAAAATGATGCTTATGACCAATCGCCAGAATATGAAGATTTACAAATTGTACTTGATTTATTAAAACAATCTGGTGCAAAACCGCTCTTCATTTCTGTTCCTGTCAAAGGTCCTTGGTACGACTACGCTGGCTTCCCGAAAGAACGCCGCGAAGCATACTATAAGAAAGTTCATGAGCAAATCGAAAAAGCTGGTTATCCAATTGCCGACTTCTCAAATCATGAATACGATAAATACTTCTTAAAAGATCATATGCACTTAGGTTGGAAAGGCTGGGTTTACATCGACGAAGCCATCCAACAATTTTATAAAGCAAACTAATGAAAAGACCGCTTGAATTACTCAAGTGGTCTTTTTGTATATATTTTGTAATTGCTCGATTGCATTATCCGCTTCTTTCATAACTCGCTCCACTACATGCTGAGCTGATTCGATTCGTGCCAACGATGCTGCCTGTCCTGCCCAAAGTGACATATATTCTTCCTTATTTTGCTTCGCTGCCTCTTGGCGTATTTTAGAAGTTAATACGTTTTGCACTGGATACATCGGAAGCCCTTCTTCTTTTCCTTCATGTCTCTCTATAAATTCATTCCGGATACCCCGTGCATATTTCCCGGAAAACGCACGAGTTACCGTTGTGCTCGTATCTGTACTATGTAAAACCGCTTCTTTATACACATCGTGCGTAATACTCTCTTCACTTGTTAAAAAGGCCGATCCCATTTGAACACCTTCTGCTCCTAGTGCCAATGCCGCAACAAGCCCTTGTCCGTTCATTACACCACCTGCTGCGACAATTGGGATATGCGGAACAGCTTCTACTAACTGAGGTACTAACGCAAAAGTACCAATCATAGCATCTCGTTCTCTCCCAATAAACGTTCCTCTATGCCCTCCTGCTTCGCTACCTTGTCCGATAATAATATCTACTCCTAGCTCGGCAAGTACTTTCGCTTCCTTCACATGGGTAGCTGTTCCGATAACTTTTATTCCACTTCTTTTTAAATCATTTATTTCTTCTTTTTCTAACGTTTGAAATGCAAAACTAACGACCGGTACTTTTTCATCTAATAGCACTTGTAATTGTTTCTTATAGCTTTTTGGAAGCTTTAACGTTCCTTCTACTTCTATACCTAATTCTCTATTCACTCCGCTTAGTAATACTTTCGCCTCATTTACCTTCTCTTCTTCTATTTGTATCTCTTTCGTTACAAGTAAATTAACACCGAAAGGCTTATCTGTTAGTTCTCTTATTCTATAAATCGCTTCACGAATTTGTTCTGGGCTCATATAGCCCGCTCCAAGCGTCCCTAATCCTCCGCTATTACTTACTGCTGCAACGAGTTCTGGCGTCGTAATCGCGCCTGCCATACCGGCTTGAACAACGGGATACTCAATTTTTAATATGTCTGTTACTCGACTTGTAAACATCATTTTCCCTCCTATTTCCCTTATATTTTCTTTATTTGATAAGCTTTCCCCTGCTTTTGCAAGGGTTGGACCTCAAATGAAGCGAATATATTGAAAGAGAAGGAGGCTGAGCTTAATGATTTATCCAAATGCATTAAAACAAGGTGATACAGTAATGATTATTGCACCATCTGGTCCACCTACAATCGAAAATGTATTAAAAGGTGTGAATGTATTACAAGAGATGGGGTTATCCGTAATAATCGGGAAGAGTGTTTACGAGAAATATGGATTTTTAGCCGGAAGTGATCAAGTTCGGCTTGACGATATACATGAAGCATTTACAAATAATGAAGTGAAGGCAATTTTTTGTGCACGAGGTGGTTATGGAAGTGCTCGTCTTCTTCCTCACATTCAATATGAAGTTATTAGGCAGAATCCAAAAATCTTTTGGGGATATAGCGATATTACAGCTTTACATACTGCTGTTTCACGTTATGCAAAGCTTATAACATTTCATGGTCCGATGATTGAAGAACTAGGAAAAGGTATTGATTCCCTATCTTTATCCTCTTTTAATCAGCTATTCCATCCGTATTCAACCATTTTATCTGCATCAGAATGTATCGTACCTAGCTCTCACAGTACAGTTACAAGTACGTTAGTTGGAGGAAATTTAGCTGTGTTAGCAAGTATAATTGGCTCGCCCTACGAGATAAATACGGACAATACACTTTTATTACTTGAAGACATTGGTGAAGAACCGTACCGCATTGACCGTATGTTAAATCAGCTACTTTTATCTGGAAAGTTTAATGAATGCAGGGGCGTTATTTTCACAAGTTGTCACGACTGCACTCCTTCAAAGCCATCTCAATCATTGCAAACAATATTATATGAATATTTCGCGCCATATCATATACCTGTCCTATTCGATTTACCAATTGGACATATAAGTCCAAACATTGGTATTCCACTTGGAGCTACAGCGACAATAAACACGAATAATAAAACAGTCTCTATTTCTTCTGGTATAGCCACTTCATATTCAAATTAAAAAGTAAAAGGAAAAACGATTACGCTTTTCCTTTTACTTTTACTTTTACTTATAATAATTAAAAATTCGTCCAGATGCGATATCTGCAATTTCTTCTGGAATAAATGTTTTACTTATATCAGTGCCAACATTTAATACAGCTGTAGCATCTTTCTCAATGCTACCAAATAACTCTTTCCCACGTATCGTAATAAGGGGCGTTCCTTCTGGCAACACATCTTTTACAAATTCCATTTGTGTAAAGAACGGAACGATCCATCTACCTTCTCCTTGGAAATGACGCAAGCGAAGTATTCCTTCTGTTGCCCCGTCCTCTGCTTCTAGTGAACCAGCAACATAAAACTCAGTAGATAAGAGCAATTCATAAAATTCCTTTTGCTTCTGTTTATCATCCCCTGCTACAACAAGTACCTCTTCTAATTTCTTTACTGAAATTTGCTCCATATGATGCCACCCCTATTTTCAAAATGATTGTACTTAGATTATACGAAATATTCTTATTTTTTTCTACATAATTCGCAATTATTTTCTTAAAATAATTTTAACACTTCTTTTGTCGTCACAATCGTAGCAAACTCTTCATGTAAATTTACAAGTGTCATATTGTGAATATCTTCTGCACTATACTCTTTACCATCTAAACCTA
The DNA here is from genome assembly GCF_016625265.1 of Bacillus sp. S71. Lineage (NCBI taxonomy): Bacteria > Bacillati > Bacillota > Bacilli > Caryophanales > Bacillaceae > Bacillus > Bacillus sp. S71. Next base: position 18,631 of record NZ_JACVUW010000006.1, read on the forward strand.
TACGGTTAAAAGTAGCCGTTGCATCACTCACTAAATATGTTGTAAATCCTAAATTCCCTGCCATTCGTGTCGTAGTTTCCACGCAATGATTTGTCGTTAATCCTACAACCACTACTGCATTACATTTGTTCTTTCTTAATTGCTCTTCTAAATTTGTCCCAATGAACGCGCTGTTAACGAATTTCTGAATAACCACTTCACCAAGTAGTGGTTGCACTTCTTCTTTAAAGTTTACCGTTTCCGCTCTCTCATAAAACATTGACTGAGCATTTTCTTTATTTACATGTTGAATATGAAAAACTGGTCGTTTCCTTTTTCTCCATTCTTCTAACAAAATTCTCATGTTTTCTTCAGCAAAAATATTATTTCTCTCGCCCCAATCTGGTAATTGAAATGCCTTTTGTACATCGATTATGATAAGTGCTATTTGATTTGTCATCATTTCCCCCTTAATTTGGCTGTAATTGAAATAGAAAACCAAGTTGTTGTGACGCAGTAATAAAGCAAACATAGGCGCAAAGCTCTACAATTTCTTTTTCTGTCCAATATTGTTTTAAAGCGTGAAACATAGTATCATCTATTGCTTTTCGGTCATGAACAAATGTATGCGCAAAAGTAACGGCTACACCAATCTCCTCTGCCTTTTGCACATCATCAGGTCTTCCCTTTGCCATACAGTACGGACATTCATTCCCATACGCTAATGTTCTTCTCACTTGCTCCTTCAACTCTGCTGAAAGAGTTCCTTTATTGTACAGTGTATCTTCTAACTTACTCCACGAGTGTAATATATCCGAATTATGCCCTAATAACTTTTGAAACTTTGTATCTCCTACATTTGATAATGAAATTCTCTCCATCATTTCCCCTCCTATTTCCTTCTGTTTTATTGTAAAATAAATAACGTTCACTTTACATTTCATATGAATCTTAATTTATATTTTTCCTTTACAAAAATCATTATTTTACTGGAGGTATATTTACAAATGCAACTAGACCGTGTTGATCGAAAAATTTTAAATGAATTATATAATGATAGTCGCCTTTCTATGCGTGAATTGGCGAAACGAGTAAACTTATCTGCTCCGTCTACTGCAGAACGTGTTCGTAAACTTGAAAGTGAAGGCGTTATTCAAAAATATACAATCGATATCGACTATAAAAAAGCAGGACTAGTTTTAGATTGTATTTTAGAAATCACTTTAAAAAATGGTGATACAACACGTATGCAACAGTTTATTCAGTCTTATCCATCTGCAAGTTTTTGTTACCGAGTAACAGGAAGCTTATGCTACATTGTAAAAATTTCTGTTCCTTCACTCGTTGAACTTGAAGAATTTATCAATGATGTTTCTTCATATGCAACGACAGTTTCTCATATCGTATTATCAGAAGTATCTCTTACTCCTGATATTGAACATATCTTCCCAGAAGATTAATTTATTTTTATTCATAAATTATAAAAAAACCCCTTACAATAAGAATAAAAATAATATATTATGTATTAAAATACATAAAATTCGAGAAAGGGGCTTTACATTGAAAATCTGGTTTTATGAAAAAACGGCACAATTAGATGACTTGCTTGGTATTTGGGATAATGTTCCGACCATCCCGCGAATTGGTGAAAAAGTGGAGATTTTAAAGACAGTCCGCACTGTTACAGATATTAAATATGTAAAGAACGGTAATAATTTTCGTGTAGAAATTATTACAAATTAAAAAGTAGCTCCTAAGAGCTACTTTTTAATTATCTATTATGTGCTTTCTTTATAACGATTTTATCTTCTTCTACAGCTACTGTTACATAATCATTTTCTTCTAACCGAAGCTTATTTACAGCCTCATCTGGTAACTCTATGGCCATCAATCTATCGGTTACGATCACTTGACTATACACTTCATTTTCTTGTAATGAATTCACTACTTTTTGCTCATTTATAAAACGTACTGGTGGCACGCCAACTTCTTTTACTGTACGCCATTGTTTCCAAACATACGGAATTAACCATAGTAATCCAACAACTGTAAGACCGATACCAATCCATAAATTACTTTGCGCTTGTAATTCAGTAATTGAGATTGTACCACTTTCTTTTCCACCGAAAAATTGCATACTTGTTGCAATCAAATTATTTAGAGCGTGCACAGCTATATTCGTCCATATATTTTTTGTCTTTATGTATAAAAGACACATAACGACACCAAACATGAACGCACCAATAACATCAAAATGTCCTAGGCCAAAAATAATTGAAGATATAATTACAGCTTTTTTAATTCCCCATTTATGAGCCATTCGCTGTAAGAAAAATCCCCTAAAAATAACCTCTTCCATAATAGGTGCTAACACACATGCTGAAATGAAAGTAAATATCGTCATATATACGTTACTCGTATTAATAACATTTCCGTCTTCTAGCATAGTAACTAAGAAATTCGGTAACGTATGTGCTAATATGTAAAATTGAATCTGAGATATGCCAACTGAAAAAATCATCCCCATTATCGTTGCTAATACAATTAATCCCCAAGATAAACGTCCTGGCTTATCAAAAAAACTGTTAAATACAATATTATTTTTATTTGTTTTTACGTATAGCCAAAGTAACGGAAATACAAAAAATACAGTTATTTGTGAAATAACCTCCATCGTATTCTCAGAAACATTTGCTAGACCTAATGGTATCATTATAAGGAACACCCCTATAATCATCCATCCAAAAAAGCTACGTAGCCTTATACGTGAAAATGCATAGTGCATATAGAACACCTCCAAAGATAGTAAAAGTAAATGGTCGGATAACTACATTATAATATGAATATAGTTGAAACTCTTCCTATTTTTCTCAATTACTTTCAAACAACATAGCTCTTAAAATACCATATCGCTGTTCTTCAAGTTCAATCCAAGTGAAATTTATGTAATAAAAATCCCCGTTTTTACAAGCGGGGATTTCTTTTATTATAATACGTCACGTTTTTGGAATAATGCACTTGATGCTACAAGTAACACAACAAAGTATGCAGCTACAAGTAATAATGAAGTTGTAAACGTAAATTCTGTAAATGTTGGTTCCATTCCACCATTGATTAATTTATTACTATCGTAAGCTCTTAAATCCAAATGGTTGAATACTACAAACTTCGCTACACCTTTTGCAAACATTATTAATACCATATTAATTGCACCTTGTAAGAAGAATAGGAACATCGTAATAATTAATGGTAATACAGATTTTCTAAAGACATTTGCTAGGAAAAATGCAAGTGTTGCAAAAAAGAACGGTGAAAGTAGTTGATATAAAGTGGACTTCATAACGATTCCTAATGTTAATTCTGTTTTACTACCATCCATTACAATACCGCCAATAATCATTGCAATTAGCATACCAGCTAATACGATAAATAACATTGCTAATAACACTGTAATATATTTAGAAAATAAAACTGCAAGTCTTTTTCTTGGACGGATTAACAATTGTTTAATTGTACCTTTTTGGAACTCATCAGTAAGAGTACGGGCAGCAAGTGTAATCCCAAAAATCGTTGTAAATAAAACAATTAAGCCAATCTCTGAGTTTGCATAATCTAAATATGATCCCTTAAACTCATCACCTTTTCCCCACTTCAACATTGCTAAAGTACCTAAAATTTCGAGTGCCGCAATGACACCCATTAAAATATACATACCTTTTTTCGCATGCAACTTTAAAAATTCATTTTGAATTAATTTAAACATTACGCTTTCACTCCCCCAGTAATCGCTAAGAACTCATCCTCTAACGTTTTATTTTGAACAGTAACTCCGTATACAAGCACATCAGCATGAACAAGTTTTTTTACAAGTTGCGGAATGTTGTCTTTTGTTACAGATGCTACAATTACATTCCCTTTTGCTTTACCTTTAATGATTTCATTTGCTTTCTGAACTTCATCTACTTCAAACGCTACAACGACTGCCTCATCATGTTTCACTTTTTCATGTAAGTTGTACTCTTGTACAAACTCACCTTGTTTAATAATAACGACGCGATCACACATTAATTCAATTTCACTCAATAAGTGACTTGATACGATTACAGCAATATTCTCTTCTTTCGCTAAACGTTGTAAATAATCACGAATTTGGCGAATACCAGCTGGATCTAATCCATTTGTCGGTTCATCTAAAATTAAGATTTTCGGCTGATGCAGTAATGCCTGTGCAATTCCTAAACGTTGTTTCATACCAAGTGAATATGTTTTCACCTTTTTATGAATCGCATGCTCTAACTCAACAAGCTTTACAATCTCAGCAATGCGCTCTTTACTAATTGGTGTAATGGCCATGTTCGCAAAATGCTTTAAGTTTTGCATTCCTGTCATATAATCATATAGTTCAGGATTTTCTACAATCGCTCCAATTTGCTCTAGTGCCTTTTCACGCTCCGAGCGAATACTATGTCCACAAATTATAATATCGCCCTCTGTCATTGAAATAAGACCTGTCATCATACGGATCGTCGTCGTCTTACCGCTACCGTTCGGTCCAAGGAATCCGTATACTTCTCCTTCACGAACCTCAAATGATAAACCACGAATAATTTCCGTTCCACCAATCCTTTTTCGAACATTCTCTAACTTTACTACTACGTTTCCCAATGCTGATTCCTCCTTTAGACTTCTAGTTTTTTATCGACTATGTGACCTGTAACTACTAGTAATATAATTGTTAATAAACAATTAAAAAATAGATTTAAAATTGTAACCTCTGTACCAGAATAAAATGATGTATTTAAAAAACCATTTTGATCTATAAATCCAATATTATTTATAGCAAACACATACTTTTCTATTTGCTGAAAAATATACGTTATTCCTCCATTAAATGCGGTAAAAATGACGAATAAAACTAAACAAGCAACTTTATTCATCGATGATTTCACATTTAATAGTTTTACAATTACTATAATAAAATAAATAGAAACTAGCATATTAAGAAAATCTAGTCCCCATAAGAAAATAGATAACATATGATGTAATATTCCATAATTATATAAACTGTGTATTGCTTGCTGAATACCTAAATTAGTTTTTCCATTGTAAATATTTAAAGAAAAATAGTATAGAAAAATGATTCCTATTCCTAGCAAAATCATAAAGAGTAGTACACAGAATAAAATATTTGCACATATATACTTTTTTGCTGAAATAGAAGTATAACGTAGCATAGAGTTTTTTAACATTTTCCGAAAAGACGATATACCTGTTAAAAGAATTGCAAATCCATTTATACCTAGTACGATAAAGAATATAATAATTATTATATCTTGCCTACCTGAAATTCTAACTCCTGAAACTCCTTTCATATTAAATAAAAGAATTAATGAAACTGTAATAAAACCAAAGTAAATAATGGCTATCTTTCTCTTATTACAATTATACAGATAAAGAAAAAGCTGACTCATTTCTCATAGGCCTCCTTAAACAGCTCATGTACTGCTTTACCCTTTTGAAATCGTAGTTCTTCCACATTTTCATGTAATATTATTTCTCCATCTTTCAAAAAGATTACTTCATCGAATATATTTTCGATTTCTCTTATTAAATGAGTCGATATAAGTAGCGTACAATCTTCACGATAAAATTTAAGTATTAACTCAAGTACATGTTCTCTAGAAACAAGATCTATCCCGCCCAATGGCTCATCCAGTACGTATAGCTTCGCTTTTCGAGAAAATGTTAAAATGATTTGCAGCTTCTCTATCATACCTTTTGACAATGCTGTAATTTTTTCTTCTAACGGTATTTTAAATTCTGCAATCGTATCTACCGCTTTTTGAATATCGAAGTCTTTATAAAAATCCCGGTAGAAAAATAAAGCGTCTTTTACAGTCATCCAATCATCAAAGACTGGCTTATCGGACATGAATGAAACGATTTCTTTCGTCTGTAATCCTACCTTTTTACCGTCTATTGTGATACTACCTTCAGAAGGGTGTTGCAAGCCTGCAATCATTTTCAATAACGTCGTTTTCCCGCTCCCGTTATCTCCAACAAGCCCAACGATTTTCCCTTCCGTAATCTCTATGTTTAATTCACGGATCACTGCTTTTAATCCGTATCTCTTCCATAAGTTTTCTATTTTTAATAGCTCTGTCATTGGCTCTCCTCCCTCTTATCATGTAATGAAGAACGAAGAATTGTAAGAATTTCTTCTTCTGAAAAACCTAAATTGTCCATTCCATCTATAAAAGAATGAAGTAATTCTTTCGCCATCTCTTTTCGCAGCTCCATAATTTTCTCCCCTTCATTCGTTACATACCGTCCCATTCCTCTACGTGTTACAACAACTCCATCCCGTTCTAGCTCTTGAAATGTACGCTGAATCGTATTTGGATTCACTTGTAATTCACTCGCTAATTCACGGACAGAGGGAATTTTATCACCAGGCAATAAATGTCCTGTTACGATCTCTTTTTTTATGTATTCCATTACCTGAATGTAAATTGGTATATTTGGAGAAAACTCTATTTTCATTTCTTCCCTCCTTTCGTATCGGTGTACTAGTTAAATAATACACTGATACAAAAAGTTTGTAAATACCCATTTAATTACAAAAAGTTCTATCCGTTAACCGAATAGAACTTCCCAAACATAAATCGCTATATAGAAATAATAGTGTTATGTAAACAAAATTATAAAGAAAAGCTGTCTTATCAATGAATAAGACAGCTTTTCTTTATAATCCTATATTAAAAGTTAAACACGAAGTCATCGTCAGCTAACTTTTCAACGTTCGTTGCTTTTACGTAACCATTTCCTTTTACAGAGAAGAAATCATGGTTTTTCGTATCTGTACGTAAACCATTTAAAACGATTGGGTTAATTTCTTCTTCTTCAAACTTCGGCTCAAGTCCTAAGTTCATAAGCCCTTTATTCGCATTGTAACGAACGAAACGATTTACATCTTCTACAAGACCGATAGAAGTGTAAATTTCTTCTGTATAGGCCATTTCAATTTCATATAGTTCCATTAATAACTCTTGTGTTTCTTTTTGCACTTCTTGTTGCTCTTCTGCAGAAAGTTCTGCGAAGATTTGTTGTGCTAAAATACCGACGAATACGCCGTGAATTGACTCATCCTTTACCTTCACATAAGTTCGCTACTCCTATGCCGTTTATACAGCTTACAGTTTCCTGTAAGAAGAGACTATATCATCTACCTTCTCAGGTAGCCCTCCATTTCGATTTAAGGGATTCTCACCCACCGCTTGGCCCTACTCCTCTTGCGGAATTTCACCGCCATTGGGATAGTCGTTGAACGTTCCTTTATCTACGTATCACACCCACCACTGTTTATACAGTTTTCGATGTCTGATACGGCTTCCTGTGCCGCTCGATAACCCATGTTTTCTTTCAATGGATGCATTAGATTCACCGGCTTGTAGCATCTGAACGATATCCAAAAACATTTCAAGAGTCACACGTCCCCTTGTTTTCAGTTGGTGTTCAGATTTAACCGGCATATAATTTTGCACTTTTCCCCAAAGATATTTATAACGTTTCTTATGTCGAATTAAAGATACATAATTAGGATGAAGATTATACATATCAGCAATTTCTGGATTTGTCTTTCCGCACTTTAGTAGTTCTACAATCTCAAAAAATTGTGCATCTGTAATTTTTGATTGTGGATTTTTTTCACCTATAACACGTTGCCTTTTCTTCTCTAATTGTTCTTCAGTGAATTTAATTCCACCCAATCCTTCTCCGCCTAACGTCAAGTTATAGCCATTATTATAAGAATCATACAGCCAAATATACTGTTGCTCAATCTCACTCAATTCTTCCAATGAACATTCTATTTCCTCTAGAATTCCATATTCTAAAGTGGATTCATATTTACAGTATACTGCTTGTAAATACCTATTATAATGTGTACCACTCTTTAACATCCACATATGTTCCCTAATTCGTTTTAAATTTGAAACGTTCACATCTTTACCAATATAATACTTCCCATTGATTTTTAAATAGTAAATTCCGTACATGTTATCGCTAGATAAAGGCTTCGCTGCTGATTGCCCTATCAGCTATTCTCCTTTCCATCTATTGATAGTTAGAGAATAACCTGAATGCATATATTCATCAATAATAATACAGATAAATTTACAATAGGGGGTCCCAGCAATTAAAAGGGTTTTTCAATTGGTATCTCTACCAAAAGCCGCCATAAGTTAACGGATAATAAGGTTAATAATTTCACCACTTGCCGTCAGTTTACCTTGACCAGCTAAGTAAAGTGGATAGAAAAATCCACTATAGAATAAGTAACTTTCTAAGAACACACTTGCTACCATTGCCATGTATAACTCTTTTTTCGTTACTTCAGGCTTTAATAAACGACGATAGTAACTAGTAATAATACCAGCTTTTTTCTCAAGTAACGGATGATTGTCTACCCAGTCAAAAATATCATCAATTTCTTCTTCTGTAGCTAATGTTGTGAAAATGTGACTATAACTTTTCGCATGTACTTCTTCCATAGCTCCCATGAAAGCTAATACACTTTTCGCTTGTAAATTTTCAAGATGAACAAGTACAAGTGGCATTCCTTCGCCACCTTGTTTCGTATCTAAAAGTGTTAAACCACCTAATACACGCTTATAAGCAATTTGCTCTTCTTTCGATAATTGCACCCAAGTATTTTTGTCAGACGAAACCGCGATTTCTTCTTCTGTCCAAAACTGAGCGATGTTTTGCTTCCAAAACATTAAACTGAAATCATCTTCCTTTTTATTCCAGTTAACAGCGCGCATTGAATCACCCCTATATCTATTATTGTTCTACTGAACGGTTAAATTTCCATCTAACAATGAAAAGCTAACCGTTTAGTAGAACAAACCAAGTATGAGCAGGGTTCATAACCCTGCTCATACTATTGGGTTATTCATTTAGTATGGCAATATGCCATTAAACGGTACACGCCACACACTCTTCCACGCTTAATTTACGTGTTCTCGTATAATACAGACTCTTTAAGCCTTTTTTATGTGCATAGATGTAGTAACGTGCTAATTCACGTGTTGAAATATCACTATTAACGTAAAGAATTGTACTAATTCCTTGGTCAATATGTTCTTGAATTTCTGCGATTAAATCAATTAATTTAAACTGATTCATATCGTAAGAAGATTTATAGTACCAGAACGTATCTTTTGATAAATACGGCATTGGATAATATGTTGTCGCGTTCGCATATGTTCTTGATTCGATTTGACTTACGATCGGCATTACGCTTGAAGTTGCATTTTGAACGTAACTGATTGATTGTGTTGGAGCAATGGCAAGACGATATGAGTTGTATAAACCATTCTTTTGCACTTGCTCTTTTAAACTTGTCCAATCTTCTTTTGTTGGAATATGAATTCCTTCAAATAGTTGCTGAACTTTTTCAGTTACTGGGCTGTAATCTGTCGTTTCATACTTTTCGAAGTATGTGCCATTCGCATAATCAGATTTATCGAAGTCTTTAAATGTCTCGCCTTTTTCTGTAGCGATTTCCATACTTTTCTCAATAGAGTAGTAATTTAACATCATAAAGAATGTACGAGCAAACTCTTTCGCTTCTGCACTTTCATAAGCGATTTTATTTTTTGCTAAATACCCGTGTAAATTCATTGCTCCAAGTCCAACTGAATGAAGCTCGTCATTTGCTTTTTTCACGGTTGGTGCATTCGGAATGATCGTCATATCAGAAACAGCTGTTAAAGCTTCCATTCCTGCATGAACCGCTTCACGAATTTCTTTATTTTCCATTACGTTTACGATATTTAACGATCCTAAGTTACAGTTAATATCACGACGGATAATGTCATCTGTACCGTAATCATTTATTTCTGAAGTTTCTTGAAGCTGGAAGATTTCTGTACATAAGTTCGACATCTTCACAGTTCCAATATCCTTCAATGGATGTTGATTATTTGCATTTGATTTAAACATTAAGTATGGGTAACCAGACTCAAGCTGAATCATAGCGATTTTAATAAGCATATCACGTGCACTAATATCTAGTGGCTTCTTCTTCACTTTCGGATTGCTCATTAATTCATCGTACATTTCATCAATATCAATATCATCTAAATGCTTGCCATATTCTTTATAAACCGTATAAGGTGCGAAAACATGGAAAGGCTCATTTTTCTCAGCAAGCTCAAAGAACTTACTTGGAACGATAATTCCGATTGATAGAGACTGAATACGGCTCTTCTCATCGGCATTTATTTTTTTTGTATCAAGGAATTCAATAATATCCCAATGGAAAATGTTTAAATATACTGCACCGGCACCTTTTCGTTGGCCAAGTTGATTCGCATATGAAAACGAATCTTCGAGCAATTTCATAACAGGTACTACACCACTTGCAGCGTTGTCGATACCTTTAATTTGCTCACCACGTGCGCGTAGCTTAGATAAGTTTAAAGCTACTCCCCCGCCGATTTTCGATAATTGCATCGCAGTATTAATGTTAAAGCCGATCGAATTTAAGCTATCGTCCATCTCTAACAAGAAACAAGACACCATTTCTCCTCTTCTGCTTCTTCCCGCATTTAAAAAGGTTGGTGTCGCTGGTTGGTAGTTTTGTTTTACAATCATGCTTGCGAATTGTCTTGCCTTCGAAACATCACCGCGTCCTAAGTATAATGAAACAATTGCTACACGATCTTCATAGCTTTCTAAGTATTGTTTTTGATCATTCGTTTTTAACGCATAATCTTTGTAGAACTTAGATGCTGCCATATAAGATTGGAACTCGAAGTTTTCACCATAAGCGATGTTATATACTTCCTCTACTTCCTCCAAGCTATACTCGTCCAGAACGTTGTAATAGTAATCATGTTCTTTCATATACTCCATTCGCTCTGCCACGCTATTAAAAGGAACGGTATTCTCTCTAGCTTCTTCCATAAAGACTTCTAATGCCTCTTTATCTTTATGAAGCTGATAAAAACCGTCCTGCATTTGCGTGATTTCATTATTCAGTTCAATGTGTCGCAATCTCCCGCACCCTTTCCTTAAAATATTCTACATCGTTATTTGTTCCAGATAACTCAAATTTTGATACAATAGGCACTTCATATTTAGTAGAAATCTTGTCAGCACTTGCACCGAACATGTCTCCCCAGTTACGATTGCCGCTTGCAGATACGCCTTTTAATTTTTCATTATTGCGCTCTAAAAAGTCTAAAACACGTTCTGGTACATTGCCAAAACCTGTTGTATACGTAATAAGAATAAAGTCTTCATCTATTACTAGATCTTCATCAATTTGAACGGCCGGCATATTTAATTTGTGAATGAAACGCTTCACGTTTCCTGTCATAGAATCATATGCAACTAACATTTCCGACCCTCCCTCTCAAATCTATATTCTCTATATGTTGTTCTTGATTTCTCTATATATTGTATTACGTTTCAAAATAAGACACAAGATATATGTATAAATTCTTTCTTTTTTTAACTTTTACTTTTCGACATGATAGCCGTTTTTTTTCAATACAATGACTATGAAACAACATTCTAAAACTCATGTCAATAAAGTGCTTTTCAAAAAAGTTGTCAACGAATTTAACCTTATTTTTAAAAAAGTTAACAATATATTTTGTCATAAAACGGTAGATGCTGAAGAAATATATTTCTCCAGCATCACGCAAAAAAGAACAGATATGAAACGATAATCTGCTCTAAAAAACGATTACATTTATCAAATTTACCTTATTAAATATATTATACATATACTTTCGTCTCTCGTTACATACTAAAAGATAACTATTATAGAAAAAGATTATTATTATGGAACTTCAATTTATTTATGAAAAGTTTATTCAGAGTGCTCAATACGCAAAATATCTTTTACAAATATGTGATGTGGATTTTCATCTTTATCAAGCATTGTACATACAGGAGCCTCTTCATCAAAGTATACAATCATTCCTTCAACATACTGATATGTATGTTGAACTTGTACAGTTACTTTAATTTCTATCGCTTCTTCATATGCTCTTTTTATTTTCTGAAGCATTTTTGCTGAACATTTTCGTTTCTCTGGATACATAACCATTCCCATAAATCTATTGCCGGCTCTATCTTTCCACATATAATCCCAATGTGGTAAAATGCCTTGTTTAAAATCGCCCATAATTCCCCTCTCCTTTATCTTTTATTTATCCCACATTAAACGTCCAGTTGGTGAAGGTTACTAATCAGTGAGGGATGCCCTGCTGATCAAAATTCCCCTTTATGAACGTGGCGTTTCTGAATATGTATAAATCACTTGCCCGCCTCGCTGTGCGTTACCAATGAAATGCTTAAAGTCTTCTCTATTTACAACAACTTCTCTGAACGTATAAAATACATCTTTCGTAACAACATACTCCGTTATTTCACCATTTTTCAGCTGATCTAAAATTGTATTTGCTAATTCTTTATCCATGTATTTCACCTCTCTGCAATATTTTATTCTATCGTATATTCTATAGGTCAACAACTGTAAAATTATCCCGCTATTTGCGGGTAGTCCGATTGGTGTTGACTACTAATCAGTCGTGGAATGAACAAAAAATCTTACTGATTAACATTTCACTTTATCTTGTTGTTATGCCATGATTTTATTTTCGTTATTTCGCAAACAATATCGTTTTACTATATGTCCACTAAATATCATATACTAACATAGCTACTTCTCTATATCAAACATTTCGGCATTCAATTATGCAAAGTTCCATACCACTATGCTACAATATACAAATAGAACTAGGAGGGATACTATGATTCGGAAAGCAAAAAAGACAGATGCAATGGCAATAGCTCCTTTATTGTATAATGCTCTGCATGAAATTGCTGAAAAAATCACAGGTAGCACAGTTGAAGCAGAAGTATTACTAGGACTTGAGACATGGTTCTCAAAAGAAAATAACCGTCTGAGCTACGAAAACTGTTTTATTTATGAACAAGACGAGAGTGCAGTTGGAATTATTGTCGCTTATCACGGTAGTGAAGCAACACAGCTTGACGCACCAATTGTACATCACTTAAGAGAATTACATAAAGATGAATCGATTACGTTAGAAAAAGAAGCTGAGCTTGATGAGTATTACATTGATACATTATCAGTTTCAAGTGCACACGGTGGAAAAGGTATTGGTTCTAAATTAATTGAAGCTGCCGAAATCTATGCAACTGAAAAAGGGCATGAAAAAATCGCTTTACTTGTTAATTTAGAAAACACACGCGCCTATTCACTATACGAAAAGTTAGGTTATAAAAAAGATGAAATTGTTATGCTAGTAGGCGAACCTTATGCTCATCTCGTAAAACCATTAAACGTCAAAATTTCTATATCTTAAAAAGAAAGCACACGATTTATATAAATCGTGTGCTTTTATGTTAAATTCGTATTTAATATATTTCCATCCATCGCCTCGTGAAACGTATATGTTGTACATCCCCATGGCTTTCTATGCAAAATAGGAGAACCAGACCATCCCATTGCCCTCAGCTCCGTTCCAATCATCGAATTAAAATAATTATGACCTACAAGAGCAATACTTCCATGTACGAGAGCATAACGATGTAACAGGTAAGCCGCTTGCCTTGCCCTCTCTCTTACTTCCTTATAAGACTCAACATCTTTATGGTAGCCAAGTATCCATAATGTGCGCCCAATGAACATCCATACCTTAATTGTGCATTTCAACCACTTCGGAGCAAAAAAGTATGAAGGAACTTCAGCTTCTCTAAAAAGAGAGTTTTGCATAAAAGATAAAGAATCCGTTAATTCAGCTGCTGATTGTACAGCACGCCTTTGATCACTTGTTAAGACAAATTTCGCTGCTTCAATTGCCTCTATTGTTTCTATCGGCATTTTAGCTTTTTGTATCATTGACTCGGAATCATACTGTTTCATCCATTCGTGAAATGAATTAATTGTCATCGGTTCTCTTATACGACCTAAACAACCATGACGAATAAAAGAAATCTTCATTCTTTTCACTCTCCATTCATCACTTACGAACTCTATTATGCACTAGTTCTAAACATCATACCACGCAAGAAAAGAAAGTCATATACTTTTACATCTCCCCACCACTATCATGCGTTATCGAAGCATGGATACCATCCATCCCATCAAAATATGTACTCGTATCATATTGACGAATCTTTTTTAAATGCATATAAGAAAATAAAAATAAAATTAAAGCTATAACACTCCCCACAAATTCAAACATCATTTTACCGCCTCTAATTTCTCCCACTTCAGCAGGTTATTCTACTTTTTCATTATACCTCGATATAAAGATTCTCGCATTTTTGCTATTTTTTTCAAATAACATGGATTTTCTACATATTTTCTTACAAAAAGTGAATATTTTTCGAATTTTTACTTTGGAAACATTTACAAAGTAGGAAATATGGTTCAAAATAGGAGGAAATAAAAAAAACCCAAATTTATTCTTTTTTTGGGAAAACTGTAACAAGGAGAGTTGCTTATGCAGATCGCAGAAACTGGAGATATCATCGAATTTAAAGGTGGAATGCAAGGCCGTGTTCAAAAAGTAAATCAAAACTCTGTTATTGTTGATATAACAATTATGAAGAATTTTAGAGAACTAGATATGGAACCTCTTACAGTTGTAAGTCATAAAAACTATACTGTCATTAATCAAAATGCATAATATAATAGAAAGAAAGGGCCTGTATAGTATACAGGCCCTTTCTTTCTATTAACGATTATCAATTGTTTCCGGATATAGATCGTGGTTCATCATGCGGTAGTCAGCCATTTGTTCATACTTCGTCCCTGGGCGACCGTAGTTGCAGTATGGATCAATTGAAATGCCACCACGTGGTGTGAATTTCCCCCATACCTCAATGTAACGTGGATCCATTAATTTAATTAAATCGTTCATAATAACGTTCATGCAATCTTCGTGGAAATCACCATGATTGCGGAAACTAAATAAATACAACTTTAAAGATTTACTCTCTACCATTTTTTGCTCTGGAATATAGCTAATATAAATTGTTGCAAAATCTGGTTGTCCTGTTTTCGGACATAAACTTGTAAATTCAGGACAATTGAATTTTACAAAATAATCACGGTTTGGATGATTATTATCAAATACCTCTAATATTTCTGGGCTATATTCAAATAAATATTTTGTATTTTGATTTCCTAATAATGTTACATCTTTTAAATCTTCATCTAATCTTCCAGTCATTTTAAACATCCCTTCTCGTTATACGCCGCGTTTATTTCCCCATACTAACGCATGAAGCTGAGGCAATACTTTTGCATCATTCATCTCTTTACAATTTACAGCTTTATCAATCAGCCACTCATACTTATCTAATAATTTTTTAATAAGCATCGCATCATCCACTGTTTTTGTATCATCGTTTCCTACTTGCAGGAAAAATGGTACACCTGGATAACGTTCGTGCATCTTAACTGCATATTCAAAATCATGATCATCGAATACTACTACTTTTAAACTAATATCTTTTCCTGCTAGTTTCTGAATAATAGCATCTAACTTCTGAAAATCTGTTTTCATCGTCGAACTTGGTGGTTTTGGAGAAATTGTTACCTCATCAATTTGAAGTAACCAATCTTGCCATTTACTCCCTTGCGTTTCAATTGCCGTTCGCATTCCATTTTCTTTTAATATTGAAAGAAGAAACTCAATATTTTTCAGTAATGCCGGATTTCCGCCTGAAATCGTAACATGAGAAAAATTTTCTCCTCCAATTGCAACAAGCTCATCCCAAATATCTTCTGGTGTCATCTGTCTAATTTGATCTTTAGCTGATCCATCCCACGTAAAAGCAGAATCACACCAAGCACAGCTATAATCACAACCAGCTGTACGGATAAACATTGTCTTTTGCCCTACAACCATTCCTTCACCTTGAATAGTCGGACCGAATATTTCTAAGACAGGGATTTTACTCATCAAGCATCCACTCCCGTCTTACTTCCGCATAACTAGTCGGCGTCTCAAATAGACGAACAAATTCAACGCGAGCTCCTTTATATTCGTTCACTCGATTCTCTTTTGTTAGTGCTTCTGCCATCTTTTCATAAATCCAAACGACCATATTTTCAGCAGTCGTATTCATTGCAGGTAACGTTTCGTTTAAATAACGATGATCTAAATAAATTTCGATTTCATTCTTCCAAATTTCTTTTATATCTCCAAAGTCAATTGCAAGACCTATTTCATTTACATATCCACTAATTCCAAATACAACTTTATATGTGTGACCATGTAAGTTTTTACATTTCCCTTCATAACAGTGTAAATGGTGTGCTGCATCAAATGTAAATTCCTTGCTGACCATTACTCTTTTATTATGGTATTTGAGTTGTTTACGCTGAATATCCTTGTCCATTTTTTGCAAATTCTCTACGATGCGAAATCCAAAAAAGTTATCCATTAGTTGTTCGCTCCTTCGCGTTCCTGTAGGTACGTATCTAATCCTGCTTTACGAAGTTGACATGCTGGACATTCACCGCAACCATCACCAATGATTCCGTTATAACATGTTAATGTTTTTTCCTGAACAAACTCAAATGCTCCAAGTTCATCTGATAATTTCCATGTTTCAGCTTTATCAATCCACATAAGTGGCGTGTGAATGACAAACGGGTAATCCATAGATAAATTTAAAGTAACGTTTAACGATTTCACAAACACGTCACGGCAGTCTGGATAACCACTGAAATCAGTTTCACATACACCGGTTACAATATGACGTGCTCCAACTTGTTTTGCCAATACAGCAGCAAATGATAGGAAGAGTAAATTTCGTCCATCTACAAATGTCGACGGCAATTCACCTTCTTCATGTGTAATCTCCATATCCGTTCTCGTTAACGCATTTGGAGCAAGTTGATTTAATAGACTCATATCTAGTACCGTATGCTTTATTCCTAGCTCTTTTGCAATTTCCGCTGCACAATCAATTTCTAGCTTATGACGTTGATTGTAATTAAATGTTACAGCTTCTACCTCTGCAAACTGCTCTATTGCCCAAAATAAACATGTCGTACTATCTTGTCCTCCACTAAAAACAACAACTGCTTTTTCTTTTTTCATTTCACTCATTCTCCTTCTCTACTATAAATAAGAAGAAAGAACGTTCTTGAACTGTCACAATAAAAAAACAAAACAATACCTAAGGATATTGTTGTTTCCATAGTTTTTTATAGAGGGAGTTCGCGAACCTCTCCCGCGCGGTACACGGAATTTCTTCTTTCATTGACACAGCTTATTGTAACATATTGTATACTAGCGTAAAAATTTCTGATTTTTCCGCTATTTATCATTTCATTTCTTTCATTTTATAGTATGATTAATTTAATATAAGAAGAGAGGAGGCATCCCACTGAAATCCTTTATTATTTATCTCTTTTTAAATATATTATTCATCCTGATTACAATGCTCGTATATCATTTATTTTGGAATCAAAAAGGGAAACGCTCTCCTAAATTAAATTCAGCTATATTCATTGTACTCTGTTGCCTCGCTACCGTACTCTGTATTACATTTGCAGCAAAAACAAATAATGGTTTTCAATTTGATATGCGCCATATTGTATTAATTGTCGGTACATTAACGGGAGGGCCTATTGCTGGTGGTTCTATCTTAGTTGTATTAAACATATATCGCTTATTATTAGGTGGGATCGGTGTTTTCCCATCTCTTATCGGTTCTGTTCTTCTATTTATTGTTCTACTATTAACATATAAATTTTTCAATCGAACTTCTAATCGTATAAAAATAACACTTGCTATTATCTACAGTCTCACATACGGATTTAGTTGGATACCCTTCTTCCTTTCAAAGGTTACAAATAAGACTGATTATATACCGCATATTATTGTGTATGAGTTATGTTCAATGCTTGGTACGATTCTAATTTTATATTTACTACACATATTACAAACTCAAGTTCGTCTCCAAAACGAACTTATAAATGCTGAAAAATTTCATTTAATTGGTGAAATGGCAGCGTCTATCTCTCATGAAATTCGCAATCCATTAACTTCAACAAAAGGGTTTTTACAACTGTTACAATCAGATACATGCACTGAGCAGGAACGAAAATTATATATCGATATTGCCATTAACGGCATTGAACAAGCAAATCATGTTCTTACAGATTATTTAACCTTTGCTAAACCAAGCATTGAAAAAGAACAAACATTACAGTTAGAAGAAGAATTACTACATGCATTGTCGTTAATTACACCGCTTGCTAATTTAACAAATGTACGTACTCATTATATAAAGCAAAGCACTTCTTTTTTTATCGCTGGAGAAAAGCAAAAACTAAATCAATGTTTATTAAATATTTTAAAAAATTGCATTGAGGCTATGCCAAAAGGCGGTGATCTTTATTTCACATTAGTTCCTGACCATAAGCATATTCAGTTATATATAAAAGATACAGGAGTCGGTATGGATTCAGAACAAGTAAAACGTCTTGGCTCGCCTTTCTATTCAACGAAAGAAAAAGGCACTGGACTTGGAATGATGGTCGTATTCAGTGTTGTTCAAGCTATGAATGGAAAAATTGATATTATAAGTGAAAAAGGAATCGGTACAACCTTTTTATTAACTTTTCCACTCATACAAAAAACGTGATGAAATAATCATCACGTTTTTTCTGTTCCTTCAACTAATTCAGCAAAAGCTTTCACTTTTCCGTGCGGTTGTTGATTTTCTTTACGCGCTTTCCAGGCACGCTCTTCTTCTCGCTTCTTCTTAGACATATTTTTTCAACTCCTTCTTTTCTTTCTCCATGTAGTATTCCAAAATAAGAAAGAAAACTATGCACGTATCAAAAAAAGAAGTGGTTTCCCACTTCTTCCACTTTAGCGCTGCAAAATTGCATGTTTCGCCTCTTTTAATTGCGTAAGATGTCTTTGTTCATGCAAATCAAGAAATTGAACCCATTGATACAAATTCAGATCATTAAAAACAGGATGCTTTAATCCATTTTCAAATAGATCTTTTTCATCTATAACACTATGAAGCGCATGTAATAGTTCTTGTCGTGAATGTTCTAGTAATTGAATTCCTTGCTGTTTTTTCATTAAAGTTTCTGTTGGTTGCATTTGCTGAGGAGCTTCTCGTTTATGTGTGCGATCAAGCGTAAGTTGGAGGTCTTTAAATGGAGTCATGTTTCTTTCATTTTTTTGTAAAGCATATACAAGGGCAGACGTGACAGATTGTTCAACTAAATGCAAGTGGTGTAAAATTTGAATAATACTCCATTTATCACGGCGTGGCTTTACATTCACTTCTGTATCATTTAACATTTCAATTTCTGATAATAGCGTGCTTCGAGTAGACTGTAATGAGCTTACTAAACTTTCTAAACTCACATCCATATTAGATTGAAGCATACTTCTTTCCCCCCTTTTTGTTGGTGAAAAGAGGTGCTCCTTATTAGAAACACCTCTTTAGTATTCTGAATTTTCTTTTATTATCTCATCATTTTCCCATTATGTCGATGTTAAACATGTGAAAAAAAGCGCATGTTTTTTACAATTTTGTGTCGTCAATCGCATGTAACCATGCTTCAATTTCTGTAATAACACTTTTCACACAGCCTTCAGCAAATGGTGATGTTAAATTTGCAACTTCTACTAATTCTAAGAACGATTTACTTCCACCTTGTTGGCACAGATTCACATAATCTTCCCATGCCTCTTGTCTATTATCTCTTGCACGTTTCCAAAATTGTAGCGCACAAATTTGAGCAAGCGTGTAATCAATATAATAGAAAGGTGAGCTATAAATATGCCCTTGACGTTGCCAAAAACCACCGCGCTCTAAATAATCATTATCCTCATAATCACGATGCGGTAAATATTTCTTCTCTATGTTACGCCATGCTGTCTTACGCTCTTCAGGTGATGCTTCAGGATTTTCATATACATAATGTTGATATTCATCAACAGATACACCATAAGGTAAAAACAGAAGTGCTGAACTTAAGTGAGAGAAGTAATATTTATCTGCATCTTCTTCAAAGAATAGCTTCATCCATGGCCATGTAAAGAATTCCATACTCATAGAGTGGATTTCACATGCCTCATATGTTGGCCAATTATATTCTGGAATTTCAAATTTACGACTTTCATATACTTGGAAAGCATGACCTGCTTCATGTGTTAATACATCAATGTCACCAGATGTTCCATTGAAGTTTGAGAAAATAAATGGCGCTTTATAATTCTCAATATATGTACAATATCCGCCACCAGCTTTTCCTTTTTTCGCAACTAAATCTAATAAATCGTTATCTAGCATGAAATTGAAAAATTCATCTGTTTCAGCCGATAACTCTTTATACATCGTCTTTCCATGATCAACAATCCAATCCGCATCTCCTTTTGGAGTTGGGTTACCTGTAGCAAACTCAAAGTTTTCGTCGTAATAAGCTAACTTCTCTACACCGATACGTGCTTGTTGTCGCTTTCTTAATTCCGTTGTAACGGGAACGATATAATCCAGCACTTGCTGACGGTAATTAGCCACCATCTCCGCATTATAATCTGTACGGTACATTCTTGCATATCCAAGTTCAACAAAGGTTTTGAAACCTAAAGATTTTGCGATTTTCGTTCTCACTTTAACAAGCTCATCATAAATACGATCTAGTTCTTCCTCATTTCCAGCTAAAAATCCGTAGTATGCTTCACTTGCTGCTTTACGTTCGCTTCTTTCTTTTCCTTGCATAAACGGAATCAATTGCGATAACGTTCTTTCTTCTCCAGCAAAGTCAATTTTTGCGGATGCTAATAACTGTGTATATTGCGACGATAATTTATTTTCTAATTGTAAATCTTTCACGACTTCATCTGAATATGTTTTTAAATCACATTCTGCTAGAGCAAATAATTGTTTTCCATAATACGCCTCTAATTCTTCACGAAATGGAGAATTAATAAGTGCCTTATAATATTTTGTACCATATCCTTGTACAACTGGAGAGAATTCATCAAAGAAATCCTGCTCCTCCTTATAAAAAGTATCCGTCGTATCAACAGAATGGCGAATGTAACAAAGGTTTCCCATTGTACCAAAATCGTTGCGAATTTCATTAATTGAATGAATGACTTGTTTTTGTTCTTCTACAGTTTTTGCGTTATCAAACTTCTCTAAAGCAACAGTAAATTTCTCTTTTAACTCTTCAATATTTGGGCGTTTATATTCATAGTCTTTAAATGACATGAACGGGCCTCCTCTCCATTACATACCTTTATTATAATTCAATACGTATTCTCGAATTCCCTCTTAATTTTCAACAAAATTCGGCAGTGACTACTCTGAGTTCATTGCAAATAAAAAAGCCCTGGATTTATTTATCCAAAGCTCCTTTGGAACATATTATTATTTTTCATACTTCCCAATTTTTTTTAATAGATCAAGTAATTCATCTTTTTCATCTTTCGTTAACATTTCAAAAGACTGATGTATAACTTTCTCATGCCCCGGAAAAATAGAAGCAATAAAGTTCTCGCCAGACTCAGTTAATTGCGCGTAAATAACACGTCTGTCATTCGGACATGGGATTCTCTTTACTAATCCCTTTTTCTCCAGCTTATCTACAACATATGTAATGCTGCCACTGGCTATTAAAATGCGCTCACCAATTTGCTGGAGTGGTTGACCGCCTTTATGATATAGCAGTTCTAATACAGCAAATTCAGTTGGATTTAATCCGTTACTTTGTATAGATTTATTTGTAGTATCCATAACAGAACGATGTACACGAGATAATGCAATAAATACTTTTAAAGATTGAGAAATATCTTCTCGTTCATTATTTGATGTCATACAACTTTCAACCCTTCACTTAAATTCTCACCAATAAAAAGAAAATGCCACTTCATACTTCATGTGAATTCCGAATGAGCATTCACTCATCCATTTCCTCTCCCCTAATATATTAAGAATCATTCTTGAATAAAAACATGACAATTTTAACATAGTTTATATATAATGATAATAAAAAAAGAAGGAGTACCACATTTGAAAGTCAAATTCCAAAGCATAATTATATATATATTGCTTGTTATCCTACCGACAATAGGGATTGGTGCTACATTTTATTCGTATCATACATATAAAATGAAACAGGAAAACAAATTATCCGCTCATACAGTTCTCTTTTTATATAGAGATTATTTAGATCATCATCTTGGTGAAGCAATTTCTGCTTTAGACATGCTTGCAAAAGTTGTAGGCACCGAGACTGGTAATATAAACGGCATTAAACAAATTGTACATGATACAGATGGGAACGATGCACGCTTTTCTGGTTTATATTACGCTACACCAGAAGGGGTCATTACAATCGCATCTGAAGATGAATCAAAGCCTATAGATGTTTCAGACCGTAAATATATTCAAGACGTGCTACAAACTAAAAAAACCACTGTATCATCAGTCATTACTGATCGCGTTCTTGGACATAAAGCTATTATGATTGCTACCCCCATATTCAATAAACAGAAAGAGCTCTCAGGATTATTATTAGCTAGTTTACGCTTTGATTACATTTCATCTTCTTTAAATGCCATTAAACCACAATACCATTTTGAGGTAACTGATAAACATGATGTAGTTTTTCTAACCGATGATAATAACGACACAAGTGATACGCATTCTAATATGCTTACTACCCCACTCCAAAAATTAAATTGGAAGGTCTCTGTTTCTCCATTACCTATTCATCAGAAAACCTTATACCAGTGGGTTGCAATAGAGTGTATCGCTACTTTATTTTTAATGTCTATTTTATTTTTACTTGCTCAATATATGTTGTTAAAACGTCAAACAAAACTTGAAAGACAACAAAACGAACTACAGAAAATTGAATTAGTTGGAACTTTTGCAGCAAGTACAGCACACGAAATCCGTAATCCTCTTACTGGAATTAAAGGACTCGTCGCTCTATTAAAAGAGAAATATAAAGATGAACAAGATCAGTTCTACTTTTCCGTAATTGAACAAGAAATAGAGCGAATCAATGAAATTGTAAGTGAATTTCTTATTCTCGGAAAGCCAACCGCCATCATCGAACAAACATATGATGTAAGAACAATTCTAAATGAGGTAGCATTAATTATTCAATCTGAGGCGAATTTACATAACATTGTATTCCATTTACATTTGCCAGACCATCCCGTTCATATCCGTTGTTCGAAAGACCATATGAAACAAGTGGTTTTAAACATTACAAAAAATGCAATTGAGGCTATGACTTCTAGTGATACACTAACCATTGTAGTAAAAAACAATGAAACACATGCACAATTGCAGATTATAGATACTGGGAAAGGGATTCCACAACATATTCAAAAACACCTCTTTCATCCGTTCTTTACTAATAAAGATACTGGAACAGGTCTTGGACTTGTCATATGTAAACGAATTGTAGAGATGTATAATGGGCATATTTTTATTGACAGTACAGAAAACGAAGGAACGACAGTTCATATCGAAATTCCGTTACACATAGTATAATTATCCTTATCCTATAAGGGTAATTATACTTATTTCATAAAACCAGCGACAAGCATTCGCCAAAAATTATTTGATTTTCCTTCATACCCGATTTGGAAAATAGGTATTTTTATAATTGAAAACCATTTCGGTGTTTGTTTTTCTTTATAACACTGATATTGTAAAATAAGCTTGTCCAATTCTTGACTAACTTGAATTGTCTCCTTACTATTTAGCCCACTTGTTAATCCTAGTTGAATCATTTCTTCACGTTTCATATGAATATCACGTGAAAGCTTTTCTAATGTGTACTTCCTTTTTACAGTAAACATCCATATCCCCCTTATTATACTTCCATGCTCTCAAGTTCACTTCTCCATTGACTTTTTTAACTACTTAATCATATGCAAATTTGAAGAATCAGAAAATTTAACATTTTCTCCCTGTAATTTACAAATCTTTACCCTCACTTTGAGAATTATTACAAATTATTCTATCTTTGTAAATACATTCGCAATAATAGACATTTTTTTCATCTTTTTTTTTTACAAATTCTACGTAAACCGGGGATTCTTAATTTTCCACCTACTTTTCTTCGACATTTTTTGTTTAATTTATATAAAAAAGCAAAACATAATGATGATTGATAAAGTGAAACTTTCATCAGTGTTTTTTGTTCAGCCCCACTGATTATTAGCATTCATCAATCGGGCGTTTATTGGCAGTGAATCTCCCACCTATCCAGCCCAATGTTGAGGTGGGAGTCTTACTACCCACAAATAGCGGGATAACAAGAGAAAGGAAATATTTATATGCGAAAATATACGATTGCATTATTCATCATTGTTTTGTTTTTACCGTCCTTCTTATTTCCTATTCAAGCAACTGCTCATACGAATAAAGTTGCTATTGTCATTGATGATTTCGGCAATAATATGAAGGGGACTAATCAAATGTTGTCACTTCCAATTCCACTAACTGTTGCTGTTATGCCTTTTCTTCCTTCCACAAAAGAAGATGCAATAGCTGCCCATAAGAAAGGCCATGAAGTTATTATACATATGCCAATGGAACCTATTAAAGGTAAAAAAGAATGGCTTGGGCCGAAAGCCATTACAACCGATTTAAGCGATGAAGAAATAAACAACCGACTTGAACAAGCTATTCAAGAAGTTCCGCATGCAATTGGAATGAACAATCATATGGGGTCAAAAGTAACAGCGGATGAAAGAATTGTTCGCCTTATACTTGCTGCTTGTAAAAAACACGGTTTATTTTACTTAGATAGTAAAACGAATCCTAAGAGTGTCGTCCCAAAAATCGGAAAAGAATTAGGAGTTCCTATTATTGAAAACCAACTATTTTTTGATGATGTGTATACAGCAGGACATATTTCAAAACAAGCCCAATTACTCATCAAAAAAATTCAAGAAAAGCCTATTATGGTAGCTATCGGGCATGTGGGCCCCCCAGGTGAAATTACATCACGCGTTATTGAAACTTCTATCCCTAAAATTCGTGAGCATGCAGACTTTATTTTTTTATCTGATCTAGCATTATCCCCGCCTCCTGTTTCAAAATAAAGTTCATTACTCACATATAACCAGCCCTCACCAATCGGGCTTTTACGGGAAGCCCCCATTGCTTTCACTGAATTTTGAGGTGGGGATCTTACCGCCCACAAATAACGGGACAAAAAAGTACCTATCTGTATATAACAGATAGGTACTTTTCTTGTTAACTTAAATATAATCTACATGACTCACTCTGAATCCTTTTTTCTCTATTTTTCCGATTAATTGCTTTAATCTTGTTTCATCTAACTCATCTGATATATTTACAATAACCCGACGGATATATTGATCGCCGTTATCGAGTGTAAACAAACCACCGATATTATATGCTTTTAACAATGTCCCAAGCTCTTTAATCGTCCCCTTACAATCTTGTGTTGCAATTGTTAATATATAACCACCTGTTCGCATACCAAATGAATCTTCAATAACATCAAATATATTCGAATGCGTTAACATACCGACAAATTCATTATAATCATTTAGCACGGCTAAAAACGGAAGCCGACGAATTACATAAAAGGCTCTGAAGAAGGAATCCTTTTCAAAAATAAATGCATTGGAATTGTCAAGCATATCTCCTGCACTTACATGATCTAATCCGCTATTGCATTTTTTTTCTAATAAATCTACTTTATAAATAATCCCCGTGAATTTCTTCTCATCTTCTGCTAATACCGGGATGGCTCGAAATCCCGTTTCGTTCATCATTTGCAGTGCCTCTTCACCAGAATCATTTATTTTGCAAAATGTTACTTGCTGCTTTGGCAGAAAATGATATTTAACTCGCAAAATATGTTCCTCCTTACATGTCAACATGTAATCTATATATAATAAGGAGACCTATATTTTATGAGTGAAATTATTTTTAAAACGCTTTCATTTATTTATTAACTTGTATCCATATCACATACATTTTTATATAACAGAGCTCCTTGCGCCCTTAATCATTAATAACTTTACATGATAGTTCATTAAATATTCTATACCCTCTAGCCATTTTTTCGATTCTTCTGGCGTTTTCCCCCACACAATCATGCCGTAATTATGAACAAGAACTACTCCTCCACCTTCAATGAAATTCGGAACATTACTTTCTAATAAATCAGCGAATTTTTTTTCATCTTCTACAATTGGAATTGTCATTTCTGTTATACCTTCTTTTCCGAAAACACGCTCCACACTGCGTTTATCGAACGTTACTTCTCCTTCTTCTCCATATAACTCTGATATTAAATGACTATCTACAGTCTGCACTTGTAAAATACATCCTGCACTACTTTTTTTATAAATATCTGCATGCATAAATGACTCTGCAGCTGGTTTTTCTTCATTTTCAAATACTGACTCGCACATGCAATTTACGACAATAAAATCTTCTTCCGAAAATAGCCCTTTATCTCTTCCCTCAACATTTACTAAGAATGTTAACGGCTCTTTTGACGTACATAGCGATAAACTAATTTTGGTACCATAAAACCAATCACGAAGTGCCAATTCAGATTTCACATCTTTTAATTCATTCCATTTCTTCAGAAAAAATAACATTTCGTCACCCCCGGCATAATATTCATATAAGGTTCGAATCCTTTCTATGTAAAAGGAATATTTTTTGATTATTCTAAAAATTTAATTGAATTATCACATGAGAACGCTTTTTTGTCAATATAGTTTCGTGGTTCTTCTTTAAAATAGGCTATTCATATGTCTATACTCCTATCTATTTCCTATTTCATTTTGCACATAAAAAAATACGCTATTCTTTAATTAAAGAATAGCGTATTTTCCTCATTTTTTATCCCGCTATTTACCGGGCAGTAAGACCCCCACTGATTAAAGTTTCACTTTATTTCTTTATTGCATTATACAAAAACTGTGCGTATTGTTCACGTGTTACGAAATTATCTCCTAAAAAGTTCCCTTCCCCGTCACCTTTTGATATTTTATTATCTACTAAAGCTTTCACATATCCTTTCGCCCAATGGCCATTTGGTATATCTTTAAAGTTCTCTGCACTATTTTCATTTTCTTTTAACTGAAATACTCTTTGTAGTACTACTGACATTTCATATCGAGTTAATACTCCATCTGGACGGAATGTATCATTTCCATACCCTGTCATAATCCCAGCTTGAACTACTGCATCAATAGCCGTTTCATACATATTTCCTTTCGTATCTGTAAATGTCGTTTTTGGTTTTAGATTATTTTCTAATTTTAAGTACCTTTGTATTAGAAGTGCTACTTGTCCACGAGTAATGTTATCCCCAAATCCAAATTCACCATTTCCATAGCCTATAAATAACTTTTCTTTCGCTAAGTAATTAATTGCTTCTTCTGACCAATGTCCTTTTGGTACATCTTTAAATTCTACCACTTCTGTTTTCTCATCTTCTTTAGATGTATTACCGTCTTTACTTTCTACTACATTTTGAATAACAGATCCTGTAAAGAAAATTCCTGTATCCGCGAATGGATCTTTCACACCAAATTCATATACTTTCTCACCTGATGTACTCCATTTCACTACACCATTACTATACGTACCGTTATCGCTCTTCAGACGGATTTTCGTAGAAACCTCACCATCTTTTTCATATATAGGTACTTTTACTTCTTTATTTACTTCTGTTTCCTCTAAAAATACTTTTTGATTTTGGACATTAATATAAGCCGTCTTACTTAGTTCTATAACTGGTCGGACATCACGGATTTCATTTGCAACAAAACTTAGAAATACTAATTTTTTCAAATTGCTCACTGGTGATAAGTCTGAAATATAATTCGCTTCTAAATCAAGCTTTTGTAAGTTTACTAGACTTGATAATGGCGTAATATCCTTTAACTCATTGTTAGGTAAGTGTAATTGTTTTAACTGTGTCATCTTACTTAGAGGAGTAACATCTTTTATTTCATTTTTCCCGATCCACAATTCTTCTAATTGCTTCATTTGCTCAATGCCGGATAAATCTTTAACTTTATTACGTGTTAATACTAAATCTGTTAAAGGTAATGAATATAACGCTTTAATATCTTCAATTTGATTACCTGCTAAAGTTAAGTATGTTACATTTTTCAAAGCGCTTAATGGAGCAACGTTCGTAATTTTATTATTTGCTAAATTCAAGTAATCTAGTTGTTCCATTTTCGCTAATGCTGTTACATCTTCTATTTGGTTGCCTGATAGATATAAACTTTTTACATTTTTCATTTCAGTTAGTGGTGCAACGTTTGTAATTTTATTATTACTTAAATCAAGAGATTCTAAATTATCCATCTTAACAAGTGGCGTTACATCTGCAAATTCATTACCACGCAAAGCTAAATGATTTAATTGCTTTAAGTTCGCAAAGAACGACGGGTCTTTTATCTTCGCATTCGCAACTGTTAAAGATTTTAAATTTGGCATATATTTTAATGCACTATAATCAAGTATCTCATTTGTATTTAAAAATAAATCCTTTACTTGTAATAACTCTTCTTTCGTAATTGGTGTATTTAAATCTTTTCTATTAAATACTTTTTTATTCACAAGTTCTCTTAATTTGTTATCTGTTATCATATTTTGATTATCAACTGGATTATCCGTTTCCGTATTGCCTGAATTAGAGTTATCATCTGGTTTCTCTGTTTCTTTGTTACCTACAGTTGGATCTTTAATTTCAAATTGAACTTGATATTTGTGATCATATCCAATAGCTGGAATAAGTATATGCATTTGCATATTGTGCTTCTTCTCAAACTCGCCAATTTCAAATTGGACTACTTTCGTTCCGTTCTTCCTCTTATCTTCTGACAAAACCTTCACATCATGAAATACACCAGGCTGGTTTCTATCTTCTATTCTAAGATATTGAAAATAATCGCTATCTTGCATTGTTACAGTGACAATTTTTTTACCAGCTGCAATCGTTACTTTAGGATCTTTTATATATTGAGAAACCATAGATGGCTCGTCTTTTTGGTCCTTATATATTTTAATTTCAGTATCATACGTGCGATCACTCGCTGCTGCTACCGATTGATTTGCTTCAACTTTTAATGCCGCTAATGCTGGAGTAGAATACGTAGCAAATGGAATTGCTAATGTTGTCGCTACTACTAGCGCCTTCATATAATTTTTTTTCAAAATAATATCCCCTATCATATACAATTTTTATAATTGATAACCCTTATCAATTATCCACAAATAAATGATAATGAATCTCATTATCATTGTCAATGAGAATATTACATTAAATTTATATTTTTAAAGATAAAAAATAAAAAGCCCTTTATTCAAAGGGCTTTTTTACCTATCGTATGAAGAATTTCACTTTTTTCCTTCTCATTGATGACACCAATTTTTTGCAAAATATTCGCGTACAATACAAGTTTATTATATATTCGTTCTGACATGTTCTCCCTTCTTTCCTTCGACCAACTTTTTTTGTATTGGTAAATTATATGAAAGAGATGAGAAAATGTGTCCACTTTTTGCATAAATGCAAATCTTTTATTTTACGATTTGCAGACAATAAAACTCCCTCCTAAAAATTAGGCGGGAGTTTAGGTACTTTCACTTTATTTAACAAACTGTCCACTGAATATTATGCTTCATAAGTTCTTCTTCAAAACTATATGGCATTTTTTTATCACAAATTACATGTTGAATACGTGAAAATGCTGCTATCCGATAATTCCCTTTCACGCCTACCTTCGTATGATCACATAAAATATATGTCTTCTCAGCTAATTTCATCATCGCCTCTGACAATTTCGCTTTCTCTAATTCAAAGCTGGAAACTCCAAAACTAGGTAATAACCCATCAATCGAAACGAACGCTTTATGAAAATGGAATTGCTGTATTACTTGCTGAGAAATAGACCCTGATACACGCGAATGCTTTGGAGATACTTTTCCACCTATAAATAAAACTTCACCGTGAAACATCTTTTTATTAATAGAAGAAATTAATTGTGTTGCGACTGGAAATGAACTTGTTACAATCGTTAAGTTTTTACGATGAACAAGGTATGGAACCATTTGAAGCGGTGTACTTCCATCATCAATTGCAATGACATCACCATCTTCTACAAATGTCGCTGCTTTATAACCAATTCTTTTCTTCTCTTCTATATGTAGCATTTCTCTTTCTAACATTGGCGCCTCTACCCCAGCGCCTGGAAGTTGAACAGCTCCACCATACACTTTTTTCAGCTTCTTTTCACGATCTAATTCTTCTAAATATCGACGAATCGTTTCTGTTGATACAGCAAATTCTCTCGCTAATTCTGAAACCTTTACTTTTCCTTTAAATTCTACCTTTTCAAGAATGGTTCGCTTTCTTTCTTCTCCTACTACAGACATAGATTCACCTCATTTATATCTCCCTCATAAGCTTCCTTGCTTATACAAAGTTATAATTTTCTTTGTAAGTAGAAACTTCTTCATGAATATGAATACCGCGCTTTGCTAGCTCATCAAAAATTAATTGTGGATTTTCAAAAGCTTCTTCAGGCGTAACAACACCCACCCTATTTACATTTCCAGTTGCAATTAACTCTGCGGCAATCCCAAATGGAATACCGACGTTTCTCGTATACGCTCTTAATTTTTCCCATCCTACAACAGAACCATCAGATAACGGATGTGTATGATATAACACATGTCTTTGCTTCTCATTATTTTTCATACCTATTACTTCTACATGAAGTGCATAACCATAAAGCTCTGTTTCTTGTCCTTCTTTCGATTGCAATAAATACTGCGAAATACAATCCATAATGCCTATTTCTTTCCCGTTTATTTCAATCTGATCATTACGCAATATGCCGTAATCATATAAAGCACGTACAAGTTGCATATTTTGCTTCGGCCAAGTTCCTCTCGTCTCTATCAGTTTGACACCTTTATTTTCTAGTGCCTTTGCTAACGTAATCGTTTCAGAATGCGGAATGATATACTGCGTTTCCTTACCATAAGGCGCTGGCAATTCTATTTCTCTCGGACGCGCAAACGGAAGTACTTGTTTAAATTCACCATCTTCATACACTGTACGCGATGGTAAATGTGGATCATATTCATATGTCGTTGTCTCTGTAATTGAAGCAGAAAAAGCAATCGGACGATACGAACCGTGACTTACGCGGACAGACTCTACAGTATCCAGTTGATTTGCTGCATGCATTGCCATCATTTGCGTTACACCTGGCGTCATGCCAAACCCAGGCAAACATGTTTTTTCATTTTGAACAAATATAGCATGCGATTCATTTTCTTCACCAAATCCATTTAAGTTCACACCGTGGCAGCCTGCTTCTGCAATACAGCGAGTCGACAATCCGTTTAGCTTTATCGTCGTACCATCCAATACAATGTCATAACCTTTCATTTTTGCAACCGTATCCTCGTGATTCGTTACATCTACTTTTACAAAATCAACACGAGGATCGTTAAGCCATTCTACTACTTTACGGCCTTCTTCCTCGTTAAAATCGGCTACAGTAATCGTCTCAAAAGATGAAAATTGAACTAAATCCAAAATAGCTTCACGACAAATTTTACCTGCTCCACCTAAACAAAATACTTTCACGCAATAACAGCTCCTTTAGCAATACTATCAACTAAGCGATTAATATCTTCTTCATGTACATCACCTATATTTCCAATCCGGAACGTATCTACTTTCGAAATTTTCCCAGGGTAAATAACAAATCCATAGCATTTTAATTCGTTATATAACTGTTGAAACTCGAACTCCCCTTTTGGATAAATGAAAGATGTAATAATAGGAGATTGATATTTCTCATCTACTAGTGGCTTAAATCCGATTTCTCCCATTCTATTCACTAGTAGTTTTTGATTGTTGTAATATCGATTGTAACGCGCTCTTACTCCACCCTCTTTTTCTAGTTCAAGTAGTGCTTGATAAAAAGCATGTACAACATGTGTAGGTGAAGTAAAACGCCATTTCCCATTTTGTTTTTCCATCGTTTCCCATTGATCATATAAATCAAGAGATAAAGAGCGTCCTTGCCCTTTACACTTCCATAATTCATCACGTTTTGCGATTACAAATCCGAATCCAGGAACCCCTTGAATACACTTATTCGCACTACTAATTAAAAAATCAATTTGTAAATCAGCAATGTCTATTTCAATCCCGCCGAAACTACTCATCGCATCAACAATTGTAACCTTTCCATACTGCTTTCCTAATCTACATACATCTACAATTGGATTTATAATGCCTGTCGTTGTTTCACAATGAACAACTGCAATATGCGTAATCTCTTTATCTTCTTGCAATAACTTTTCTACTTCTACAATATTAGTAGGTTCCCACTCTTCTGTTTGGCTGACCACTACATCAATCTGTAACATCTCTGCCATTTGCACAATGCGCTTACCGTACGCACCATTTGTACAAACGAGCAGCTTCCCATTTGCCTGAATAACAGAGCCAATTACCGCTTCAACTGAAAACGTACCGCTTCCTTGCATTAACACTGTTGTATATTTCTCTTCTTCCTTCGTCGCTAGCGATACAAGTTTAGCTCTTACTTCTTGCACCATCGTATTATATTCAACATCCCACGTACACCAATCGTATAGCATAACTTCTTTTACTGATTTTGTTGTCGTTAATGGTCCTGGTGTTAATAATAAGTAGTGATTTTCATTCATGATCCCGTACCCCTTTTATGAAATAATAAGTTCTTGTTTCTCGATATGTTCCATTACGTTTTCGAGCTCCTGCATCGTTTCAATCGTAAAATGAGCCCCATTTTCAACAAACCGATTACGAACTATTTCTATTTTTTCACGAAGCTCTACCGAATCCATACTCTCCACTTCCTCTTCCGTTAAACCGAGCTCACTACTTCCAAGAATTACACCAACTGTCCACATTCCAGCATTTCTACCTTCTTTCATATCTGATACTGTGTCCCCTACTTTTATCATATGGTTCATCGGATACACACCAAGTTCCATTGCATTTTTATAGCACATCCATGGGTATGGGCGGCCTGCTGGAACATCATCTGGCGTAACAAGAAAATCAGGTTTATATCCTTGTAACGCTGCTTCCTTTGCTACAATATCTATCATTTCTCTCGTATAACCAGTTGTTGAACCGATTTTAATGCCTCTCTCACGTAAAGAAGCGATTACTTCTTTTACCCCATCAATCGGTTTAGCATAATTTGGCAAAATAGAAAAGAGAATTTCTTCAAACTCTTCATACATCTCATAAATGTCTGCTTCTGTTGGTAAGTGACCAAAGACACGCTTCCAGTCATCCGCAATACGAGGCATTTCTGTTAGTGCCCTTACATGATCTATTTTTAATAATCCCATTGGCTTACGTGCTTCTTCTGCTGTAATTTCAACGCCGCGTTTATGAAAAATCTTCATGAATACTTCTAGTGGTGCAAAGCATCCGTAATCAACCGTCGTACCTGCCCAATCAAAAATAACTGCTTCAATTTTCATTCTGTCCATCACCCTTCTTACTTATCTTTTTTGCCATTGTGAAGTTCGGTTACGAAGTGCTTTCGTTCCCCATTCATATACAACTCTCACTACAATATTTGTAACAACAATAAGTACACTCATTGCAGCTGCTGGCGCTACATTTCCTGCATCATCCATATTTACGATTGATACGGCAGCTAGTTTAAAATCAGCTGCATATAGGAACACAACTGCCGATACAGTTACCATTGAATTTACGAAGTAGTACATTACCATTTCTAAAATTGCTGGTAAACACATTGGTACTGTTACTCGGAAGAATGTTTTATAAAACGGAATACCCATCGACTGCGAAACAAGCTCAAACTCTCGGTCTAATTTCTTTAAGGCAGTCGTTGCCGTAACAAATGTTACAGAATAAAAATGAATGATATTTACTAGTACTAATACAGCAATTGTTCCGTATAAAGAATGAAACGGATTCGTTACTGATAGTCCAAGAATTTGAATCGTTGGTTGACTAAAGAAAAAGACATATCCTAATCCGAGTACTAAACCTGGTATCGCTAACGGCACTATAGAGAAAAAGTAACCTGTTTTTCTGAAAAATTGTAGCTGGTCTATTTTCTCAATTGCATATGCGAATACAAATGTTAAGATCGCCCCAATAACTGCTGTAACTGCTGAAACAATTACGCTATTTTTAAATGCTTCAAGTCCATCTCCTGTTAAACTTGAAAAATTAAAATGCTCAAATGTAAAACTCATATTATATGGCCATACTTTCACACTTGCAGCAATACCAACTGCAACAAATAATAGAATGATCATAAGGGTAATCACACTACAATATATGAATGAGATTACATCTCTTTTCTTATTAGCTATTATTCTGTATGGTACTGCTTTTGAAGATAAGAAATTCGCCTGCTTTCTTTGCGTAATACGATCAACTACAAATGCGAATATAGCTGGGATTAATAAAATCATTCCGACAGTTGCACCCATCGGCATATTTTGCTGTCCAATTACTTGTTTGTATACGTCAGTAGCAAGCACATTATATTGCCCACCAACAATTTTTGGTGCCCCAAAATCAGTAAAACTAAGTGTAAACACAACAAACATTGCACTAATTAATCCGTACTTTACACTAGGTAAAGTAACCGTGAAAAATTGCTTTGTTTTACTGGCTCCTAACATATTAGAAGCTTCATATAAACGATAATCAGATCCTTGAAAGGCAATTAGCAATATGAGAAAGGCTTGCGGAAATGTATACATAACTTCAGCTATTACAATTCCTACTGGTCCATATAAAGGGATTTGTATACCTTCAAATAAACCAAACATTCCTTTCGTTACTAGCCCTTGATTACCAAATAAATATGTAAGTGCTATACCGTGCATCATCGTTGGTGCAAACAATGGTAATAACGCTACATACTGAAATACGCGCTTTCCAAAAACATTCGTACGGGCAATTGCATATGCGTAAACGAATGCGATTGCAACTGAAATAATTGTTGTTGCGCCCGAAATCCATACTGTATTTTGTAAAGACTGCACTAAAGTTGGTGTTGTGAAATATTTACTGAAATTCGCTAAACCAATGAAAACTCCATCTTTATTATAAAAAGCTTGTGTAAATAGTTGTAATAGCGGTAATACAAGTATGATAAGGAAGGAAAGAATCATACCGATAATTACGAGCCTTTGGATCCATTCCTCTTTCCCTATACTTCTCTTAATCTTTTTTTTCGTACTTTCTACCTTATAGTTTTCTAACATCTCCATCTATACAATGACCTTCTTTCCATATGACAACATATGATTTTCTGAGAAAGAGATTTGAATCGGCTTTCCTTTTCTAATAGCCGTTGCTTCTACTTCTGATGCTAATATATCCACTACAATTTTCTCATTATAAAGGTGTGTGTTTTCTTCTACGACTCGTACTTCCGTCCGATATACAGATCCGCGAAATTCCATACTTTCCACAACTGTTTTAATACCGTCCTTTTGTACAATTGTTACATGTTCAGGACGAATTGCATGTTCTTCATTATTTTTCGAAAAGAAATTAATAGAACCAATAAAATCTGCCACAAACGGATTGGCTGGTCTTTGATAAATCTCCTCTGGTGTTCCAATCTGCATAATTTCCGCATGATTCATTACAACAATTTTATCAGCCATCGTTAATGCCTCTTCTTGATCATGCGTTACCATAATCGTCGTTATTCCTATTTTCTCTTGCAAATCACGCATTTCCCTACGTAATTTTTCACGCACTTTTGCATCTAAAGCTGATAACGGCTCATCGAGTAACAAAATATCTGGAGACAGAGCGAGCGCACGTGCAAGTGCTACTCGCTGCTGTTGTCCACCAGACATTTGAGCAGGATATTTATCTTTTACATTCAGCAAATCTACAAGTTTTAACGCATCTAGCGCTTTCTCTTTCACTTCTGCTTTCCCATATTTTTTTGTCTTTAAGCCGTATTCAATATTTTCAAGTGCTGTTAAATTCGGAAATAAAGCATACGATTGGAAAACCATTCCGAAGTTTCTCTTCCCAGGAGGCAATGCTGTAATATCTTTTCCATTCACAGCTATACTGCCAGTCGTTGGTTCCTCTAGTCC
The DNA here is from genome assembly GCF_016625265.1 of Bacillus sp. S71. Taxonomy (NCBI): domain Bacteria; kingdom Bacillati; phylum Bacillota; class Bacilli; order Caryophanales; family Bacillaceae; genus Bacillus; species Bacillus sp. S71. Next base: position 54,886 of record NZ_JACVUW010000006.1, read on the forward strand.
CGCTAAAATGCGAAGCAACGTCGTTTTCCCACAGCCACTCGGGCCTAATAAACAAACAAACTCATTTTTGTTCACAGTAAAAGAAATATCTTTTAACGCTGTAAATGCATCAAACTGTTTTTGAATGTGTTGAATTGATAAATATTCGCTCATTTTTCTCTCTCCCACTCACTTACTTTTTCGGTTCTGCTTTTTGGCCAAACTCTTTTTCCCATTTTTCTAAAATTTTGTCACGATTTTCTGCTGCCCATTTAAAGTCATTCTTTTTATATAATTTTTCAGTAACATCTTTCGGGAATCCCTCTGGAAGTTTATAATCATTTTTAATTGTCGCAAATCCATTTTTCTCAAAGTATAACTTCATTACATCATCAGTAATTGCCCAATCTAAAAATGCTTGTGCTAATTTATCATTTTTCGCATTATCTTTCTTAATAAGTGCGTTCGCTTCTACTTCCCACCCTAATCCTTCTTTCGGCAGTACAACTTCAACTGGTGCACCTTTTTGTTTCTCTTTTAAAGCACTATAAACCATTGATACACCGACTGGATATTCACCTGCTCCTGCTAATTTCGCTGGTTTTGATCCTGAATGCGTATAACTTGCCATATTATCATGAAGTTTCTTCATGTAATCCCAGCCTTTATCTTCACCCATGATTTGTAGCCATGCAGAAACTGTTAAAAATCCTGTTCCAGATGATGCTGGATGTGGCATAACAAGTGTTCCTTTATACTCTGGTTTCGTTAAATCTTCATATGATTCTGGCATCGGTAAATTTTTCTTCTTTAACTCTTCTTTATTTACAGCAATCCCCGTCATAAATGCAGTATTTCCTACCCATTTTTCAGGTTGCTTATCATCTTTAAATTGTGGAAGAACACGATCTGCTCCTTTTGGAGAGTATCCTTTTAACATATCTTTTTTATCTAAAGCTAATAGACTTGATGCTGCAGTTCCCCATACAACATCAGCTTGTGTATTTTTCCCTTCAGCTAGCAATTTCGCAGTAATAACTCCTGTTGAATCACGTACAATGTTCAATTTCACATCAGGATATTTCTTTTTAAAGGAATCAAGATAAATTGGTACAAGCTCTTCTTCAATTGCTGTGTAAACAGTTAATGATCCAGATAATTTGTCATCTTTCACTTTCGCTCCAGCACTTTCTTCCTTCTTTGCACCACACCCCATTAATAACGAAAATACCATTCCAGTCGCTACAGCTTTAAAGATTGTTTTTTTCACTGTTTCTCTCTCCTTTTACAAATCTTATGTACAACTCAAATATAAACAACTAGTGTAAAAGCAGTATTAAACCAACATTAATCTTTTGTTTGTTGTTTGTTTTTGTGTAATACGTTGCTACTTCTATGTTTTTTCGCATTTTTCTGCTAATAGAAAACACTAAATTTACAAATAATTAAAAAAACCTTTATAATCCCACAAAAAAATGAGGCGTTTGTAAAAAACGCCTCATTTTTGTTTCCCTTTTTTTGAATTACGATTAGCATACTTTGCGCTATTTTCTCCTTCATACTCTAATGCAAATTCTGCATCTGGTAAGCTTTCTTTCGGAGTTTTATTATTATTGATTGCCGCATTTGGTTTCACTTTTCTTTTTACCAATACATTCACCTGCTCTCAAGAAATCACTTTCTACTCTAGTTTGAAACAACTTAAAATAATTATTACTGGCAAGTGTTAACAAGTACATAAGGGGCGTTAGATGGAAATACTACATATGAAGAAATCATTATAAAAAGGAGCGATAATTTTGAAGAAAAAAGAAAAGATTCAATCACCAATTTTAGACGAAACGCTCCCGCATCAAATGAATTTTCCATCTTTTAAAGGAACAGGAAAAACGATGCAACAACCTTTTGTGAATCAATATAATGTTGTAATTGGAGACAGTAAATATAATTCCGAGAACAGTCCGCTTAACAATTGGAGTGATGAAGTAGATCCTGCCATTATGGCTGGCGATGAGTGGATCCATCCGACAAATGATATTGGGTGGATTTCAGAAGAAAATCAAGAGTTACTAAAAAACGAAGTGGATAATAAAAATGAAGCTTTTATGCATCCACAATTTGGCATTAACGACTAAAAAACCATTCTACCTAACGTAGGTAGAATGGTTTCATACTATCCAATAATAATCCGCTCTTTCGGGTATTTATAGCGAGGTGGTTGTTCCCTTCCACCACTAGCTAAAATAAATGTTAAAATACCAACGCGTCCGATAAACATAAGCACAATGAGTACAAGTTTCCCAACAGTTGTTAAATCAGGCGTAACACCTGTTGATAGTCCCGTCGTTCCGAAAGCAGAACAAACTTCAACAATTAAGCTCATAAGCGGTACATTTTCCGTAATAGATAAAATGAATAGCGCAGTAGCACATAACAAAATCCCCATCGTCATAACGACAGATGCTTTTAGTACATCCTCTTCATGTAGCTGACGTTTGAAGACTCTAACTGTTCTACCGCCCCTTGCAAAGGTGTATAGTGACAATATACTAACAGCAAATGTAGTTGTACGTATTCCGCCCCCAACCGAACTGGGAGATGCCCCTATAAACATTAATATACTCATAAATAAAAGCGTCGGTTGTGACAATTCACGTATATCCATCGTAGCAAGTCCACCACTTCGCGTCGTCACAGATTGGAATAATGTATAAAATACCGTTTCATGCCATGACTTTCCTACTAAAAAGTGATTTCTCTCCAGTAAAAAAATCATAATTGTACCAACAACAACGAGTGCAAAAAATGTTGTTGTCGTCAATTTTGTAAATAATGAAAAACGAAATAATTGTTGTCCTCTTTTACTAAGGAATTGTTTCACTTCCATTAGCACAGGGAAACCAATCGCTCCTAAAATAATTAGTAACATATGGATCATTTGAACAATATAATCTTTTTTATACGGAATTAACGATTGTCCTGTTAAATCAAATCCACCGTTCGTAGTCGCACTAACTGCTGCAAAGAAACCGTGAAAATAAGCTTCTTGCCAAGTCGGAAAGTAAAGTAAAAATCTTGTACCTAATAGGATTGCTCCAATAAGTTCTATCGAAATAATTACAATTAAAATAGAACGCATCAATTCTACAAGACCTGATAAATTTCCTTGATTATGGTCTGCCATAATTAATCTTCTTCTTTGCAAACCAATCTTTTTCCCCGTAATGATCCAAACAAATGTACCAAGCGCCATAATTCCTAAGCCGCCTAATTGTAAAATAAGGGCTAAAACAATAATTCCTGCTGTAGTAAACGTATCTGAAATCGTAATAACAGACAGCCCCGTAACACTTACCGCACTAACCGATGTAAAAAGGGCATCTATAAATGTCCATTTCACACCAGGTTTCGTAACAAACGGTAAACTAAGCAAGATTACCGATACAACTACTGCTAATAAATAAAATAAAACAATGAGTTGTACTGGACGTAATTTTTGTAAAAACTTTTTTATATCTCTCATTCCATCACTTCGCTACCTTTTTTCTATCGATTAAATAAAGAAAAATCTTCCCTTTCTTTATTTGTAAATAACTGTTCAAATAATTTGGCAAAGACCATTCCATATACAGTTCCATTACCTCCATACGGCAATGCGTAAAATAAATTATGTATCTTTTCGTCTTCTTTTAAAATGGGGAGACCATCATGAGTACCACCAAATGCGGCTGCCCAATAGTAGTCTGCCTGTATATTTTTATACTGCGGGAACATCTCTTTTACAATATTAATAAGGATATCACGCTTATGCAATAATTTCGTATCACCGATTGTTTGAATTTGCATCGCTTCATCTAATCCGCCTACAATAATGCGGTTTCGATACGTTCGAAAATATAAGTAAGGCCGTTCCGTTTCCCAAATTAACGATCGCTCATGCCAGCCTTCAAACTGATCTATTTCATTTGTTACAATTGCATAAGAAGTTTCTACTGTTGTATTTTTTTCTTTCTTTCCAAAAAGCGCTTCATAACCTGTCGCCATAATAATATTCTTTGCTACAATTTGATTTCCTGTTTTCGTGTAACAAATTAAATCATTTTGGCGTTTTTTTATATGTATTGCCTCTGTATGTTCATATATATTAGCTCCTATTTGGTTTGCTTTATGCAAAAAACTATGCGCTAATAAATACGGATTCACCTCAGCATCACCTTGCGTATATAACGCTGCTTGTTTTGCAAAAGAATAACGTTTCTTAATATCAGCTTCTGTAAAATATTCAACTGGAAATCCATAATTCTGTAACGTATTATATTCCTCTTGTAAAAATGAGACATCCTCACTTTTACTTGCATAATATAAACTATTTCGCGGAATAAAATGGGGATCAATATCAAGAGTCGGTATAACCTCTTCCATTGTTCTTAGCGCTTCATAACAAAGCTTATATGCTCGTACCCCTTTTTCTTTACCAAATGTATGAATAAGGGAGGTTAACGATTTATCATGAAGGAATTGTAGTAAACCTGTATTAGCAGCTGTGCTACCACACCCAATTGCTCTTTTTTCAATAAGCGTAACACTCATGCCAATTTTCGCTAACGAATGCGCTATATGAGCACCAGCTTCGCCGCTTCCGACTACGAGCACATCACATATCATACCATTTTCTAACAGTGGATAACAAGGTACAGAAACTCCTGTATTCCAAAACAACTTACCGTTCATAAGTTTCATAATTATACTCCTAAAATATAAGTTTCTCCTTTCTATGTTTTGTTATTTTCCATAAAAAAATCCAACTAACATAGGCTAGTTGGATTTTTTATTTTTAATTAGAACGCTCTTCAAGCCAATTTCCAATCGTCGGATATGTTTGTTTTACAGCTGTTCCACCGTAAACGATAGACATATGCCCTGTCGGTAAACATACATATTGTTTATCTGTGCTAGAAATATGGTCTAGTAATGCTTCTACTTGACATGGCAAAGCGATATGATCACGTTTCCCGGAAATATTTAAGACATTCGCCTTAATATTTGCAAGGTCTACCTTTTGTCCGCGAATAACGAGTTCACCCTTAACCAGTTTATTATTTTGATAAAAATCACGAATCCACTGTCTGTATGATTCACCTGGGAACGGAATACCATCACCAACCCACTTTTGAACCAATCTCCAGCTTTCGACGAAGCGCTCATTCTCTGAACGATCTACTAAAGCAACATATGGACCGACAAAGTTCGTAATTGGTTTTAACATTTTGTTTCCGAAATCAATCATTTCTGGCGGAATATTTCCAAATGTATCAACCGCTTTATCTAAATTGAAGTATTTCTCATCTAACAAAGGACCATACAATCCTGTTTCAGAGAAATCAAAAGGACTTGTCATGAAAATTAAATTACGAATTGGCATGTGCGGATGAAGTGCTGCATAAATAGAAGTTAGCGTTCCACCCATGCAATAACCAAGTAAAGAAATCTCGTCCGATTTTGCAGTTCGCATCACTTTTTTTACTGCTTTTGCAATATAATCAAACACGAAATCATCAAATTTCAAATGACTATCTTCTAAACCAAATGTGCCCCAATCAAGCATATACACATCAAAACCACGATCCACTAGATATTCCACTAAACTATTTCCAGGAGTTAAATCCATAATATATGGTTTATTAATAAGAGCATATATTAACAGAATTGGAACTCTTTGTGTTTTTTCTTGTTTTGGAATGTAGCGATAAAGCTTCGTCTTATTCTTCGTCCAAATAACCTCTTTCGGCGTTAATCCTACTTGCGGCTCTGGTTCACGTAATAAAATTTCACTCGCCCTTTTCACTCGGCGGTATGCTTTTCGGTACTCTTCTGGGTATAGCTCTAATTGCTTTTCCCATTCTGTTGCGAATGTAGTCATTTTTTTATCTCCTTTTTGGTCGATTTCCTTCTTAAAAAAAGAAGTGCATTCCTGCTATGGATATGCACTTTTTTCTTACTTCATTACATATATAATCCGCCGTTAATGTTTAATTGCTGACCTGTGATATACGCACCGTCACGGCATAGGTATACTACACCTTTTGCAATTTCATCAGCTTGACCAAAACGTTTTTTCGGGATTTTTGCAACGATTTTTTGACGTACTTCTTCTGGCACTTCTGCTACCATTTCAGTATCAATAAATCCTGGGCAAATTGCATTTACAGTGACATTTGTTTTTGCAAGTTCTAACGCTAATGATTTTGTAAATCCTAACATACCCGCTTTTGCTGCTGAGTAGTTTGTTTGGCCAAATCCACCTGCTTGACCAATAATAGAAGAAATGCTAATAATTCTTCCTTCTTCCGCTTCCGTTATGTATGGAAGAACCGCGCTTGTCGTATTAAATACGCTACTTAAATTCACGTCAATTACGCGCTCCCAATCTTCACGATTTAACTTTTTGAATGTACGATCTCTTGTAATACCAGCATTATTAACAAGAATATCAACTTTACCAAAATGATTCACAGCTTCTTCTACAAGTCGGTTTGCATCTTCTACTTTTGAAACATCCGCTTGCACTGCATAAACGTCATGTCCGTCTTTTCCTAGTTCATTTACTAAGTTTTCAGCTGCTTCTTTACTGCTATTATAGTTAATAACAACTTTAGCGCCCTCTTGTGCTAAAGCTACTGTAATTGCTTTTCCAATCCCTTTTGCTCCACCTGTTACGATTGCTACTTTGCCATTTAATTGAACCATTTCTTTTCCCCCTTAAATGAATTTGTGAACGATTGTTATGAATCATTTTGGTACTCATACTGTAGAGTCCCTATATAATTATGTTTCGCCGTTTACATGTGAAAAGAGATTCTCCCTCTCTCTTTTTCCTGTTATAAACAAGCGCTTTTATCATTTTTTATTTTCCGGCTTATTCGCAGGCTTTATCTCTTCTTTTACAGGTACTTGTAGTTTAGCTAGTACTGCATTTTGCTTTTCTAGCAATTCTAAAATTTGATCTACTTTTGTTTCAAGCGTACGAATATCTTGTTTCACTTTTGTCACATCACGCTTTAATGTAGGAGCTTGTCCTAAAGAATCTACTTTCTCCTCTAGAAACTCCTCAATGTTATCTACTTTATTTTCTAAGTTAATAACAAGCGTAGCCACTCTTGCGATATCCTCTTTCGTCGGCACATTTACTTGTTCTAAATAGTTTTTTGTCGTATCATTTAATGCTTTTTGATAAAACAAATTCAAATCTAGAACGCTGCCCATCCAAGCAGAATATTCTTCTGTTTTAATTGTTTCATTGAGCGCTTTTCCCCAAAATGTTTCGGTTTGTTCATAAGCATTTTTCCATGCTTGTAGTGGATCGAATTTTTGATCAATCACTTTACCTACACTCCCTTTTTCTTTTTTGAAACAATTCAACCTATTCACTATTTTCTAATATTCTGAATAAAACTTCAAGTCTATATTTTATTTTTTTCTATTTTCTAACAAATGTGTTGACTTTAAAAACAGATAGGTGTAAATTGCACTTATAAGCAAAAAATTCCATCTAACTGATTCATGAGGTGATGCACAATCATGCTACAAAATGAACCAGAACAACGCGAAAGTTTGGAGAACAACCAAGCGAAACAACCAAACTCCATGCCAAAAAACTTCTTAGTTCCCTTCTTACTTCTCTGTCTAAAAGACTGGAGTCTTCATGGTTACAAACTTATTCAAATGCTAATGGATATCGGCTTTTCTTCTGTTGACCAAGGTAATGTTTATAGAACACTACGCAAATTAGAAAAAGAAAACCTTATTTCTTCTACTTGGGATACAAGCGATGGAGGGCCGGCAAAAAGAATTTATTCTTTAACTGAATATGGAGAGCAATATTTAACAACATGTGCGACTTCTTTTGAACATTATCAAAATATGTTGCGGACGTTTTTCACGTTATACACCAATGCATTCTTTCCATTTTCTACTTCTCCAGAAAAGGATGAAAAGGATTCTTCATCTTCACCTGGTGGTACAGCAGAGTAATCTGCGTTCACAATATGCAAAAAAACATTTGGGGGTCAAACAATGGAAACTAAACCATACGAATTAGTCGATGCATTTTGGAAAAACTGGTCTCAATCACTTTCCCTTTTTTCTTCAGCTGGGAAACAATTAGAGCAACTTACTTTAGAAACATTAAAACAACAACAAGACGCTTTGCATAAATTAACATCAGGAGTAGATGAACTAGAAAAAGAACTACAACAAATCACTGCTCAGTTCAATAACCAATATACAGATTACGTGAAACAATTAACTGGTAACTCCTTAAATGATCAAATTAACGAGTGGCAAGACAAGTGGAAAGAACTTTCTGCTCATATGCAGCAGCTTACTGTTTCTCCTACAAAAACATCTTTGTCAATTCTGACACAAACAAGCGGTCAATTTGAAGAAACGACAAAACAATTTATTGAGCAACAACAATTACAACGTGAAGAGGCTCAAAAACAGTTAGAGGGTTTTTTGGAAGAGTTCAAGTCAAAACAGTTGGAACTCGCAAAAAAGTTCGAGGAAAACTCAAAAAATCTATTTACTTCCATCAAGTAAGAAAAATGTGGGAGCTAACTGCAGCACAAACAAAACTCTTTCTTCCTCCTACTACATCAAGATGGCTAACATTTTTCGATATGGAAAAGAAGGAGGACAAAATGAATCCATTTCAAGAAGCACAAACTGTTCCGGAGCTTCGTTATGATGAGATTCAAGTCGGTGATCAAGCATCCCTTACAAAAACAATTACAGATGAAGATGTTATCAATTTTGCAAAATTGACTGGAGATGTGAATCCTATTCACATTTTAGATTCTTTTGCAAAAACGACAATGTTTAAAGAACGTATTGCTCACGGTATGCTCGTTTCAAGTTTTATTTCTACCATCCTTGGAACGAAACTCCCAGGCAAAAATACGATTTATTTATCCCAAAATGTTTCATTCCGTGCCCCTGTCAAAATCGGTGATACACTTCGTGTTGTGGCAGAGGTTATTAAGAAGCGTGACGATAAAAAAATCATTACGTTGCAAACAAACATATATAATCAATCAGATGATATTGTCGTGGAAGGAACAGCGACAATACTAAAAAAAGAGTAGCAAAGTTGCTACTCTTTTTTTCTATCCAAGAACTTCTAATCGCACCGATTACTTCCGCGTATGAGTATGTCATTTCCACATAAAATAACGTTACCAGTTTAGATAAGAACTTAGCTGAACTGGACTACTCATAAGGATGTGTATCAACATGGTAAAAACAAACAAATTATTAGTTCCAGGTGCAGAACAAGCGCTTGAACAATTTAAATATGAAATTGCACAAGAATTTGGTGTAAGCTTAGGTTCTAATACAGCATCTCGTTCTAACGGTTCAGTTGGCGGTGAAGTAACAAAACGTCTTGTTGCTTTAGCTCAACAACAATTACGTGGATAATTATATAACATATGGCTTAGAGGCAGATATTATCTGCCTCTTTCTATTTTCAACATACATAATAGTGCTTTTTCACATACTAATCAAAGCAAAACGAAAGGAGCAATATGTGACATGAAACGGATTAATATTAGCATGAGCCCTCCCCGCGTTCTTACTTTATCTTTTATTGTATTATCAGTTGTCGGCACATGCTTATTAAAACTGCCAATTGCTACGACAACGTCCATTTCATGGCTCGATGCCTTATTTACAACCGTTTCCGCTTGTACTGTTACTGGGCTTGGTGTTGTGGATACTGGAAAAGTGTTTACTTTATTTGGACAATGTGTCATTTTAACGCTTATACAAGTTGGCGGGCTTGGCATTATGAGCTTTGCGGTCTTAATTGCTATTATGCTCGGAAGAAAAATCGGTCTTCAAAACCGTATTTTATTACAACAAGCATTAAATCAAACGAATATCGGCGGCGTTATCCGTCTTGCCAAAGCATTATTTTTATTCTCTTTTACAGTCGAATGTATCGCTACTTTAATTCTTTCTTTTGAATGGGTACCCAAATATGGGGTTGCCAAAGGGATCTATTATAGTTTTTTCCATTCAATCTCAGCCTTTAACAATGCTGGTTTTTCTGTGTGGAGCGATAATTTAATGTCCCATTCTCATAGCATTCTTGTCAATTTCGTCATTTCCTCTCTCATCATTTTAGGTGGAATTGGTTTTACAGTAATTGTAGACATAAAAAGAAAGAAAAACTTTAAAAACCTTACACTACATTCAAAACTTATGCTCACTTCTACTCTAATCGTCAACATTATTGCTACCCTTTTTATTTTTATATTCGAGTTCCATAACTCCCTTTCTATGAGAGGTTTTACCCCATTTGAAGAAGGAATGGCCTCTTATTTTCAAGCAATTTCAACACGAACTGCCGGGTTTAATACTGTTGATATTTCTACATTGTCAAAACCTTCCCTCCTATTAATGATGCTCCTTATGTTTATTGGTGCTGGTAGTGCTTCAACGGGTGGTGGGATTAAGTTAACAACATTTTTAATCATATTTTTTGGCGTATTTAAATTTTTACAAGAACAAGAGGATATTGTCGTATTTAAAAAATCCATTAAAGATACTCTCATTGTCAAATCATTAACCATTACTATTATTTCCATTTCATTTATCTTTTTTGCTATTTTAATTTTGAGTATTACTGAGCGAGTTCCTCTATTGATGAGTGCTTTCGAAGTATTTTCAGCATTCGGGACTGTTGGCCTCAGTATGAACTTAACACCCCACTTAACTATAATCGGAAAAGCTATTATTATCTTTATGATGTTTTTTGGGAAAATGGGGCCTTTAACATTGGCTTTTTCATTTGCTCGTAAAAAGAACCGGAAAATAAAATATCCTAATGAAGATATTTTAACAGGTTGACAACCGTATCAATTATCCATATAATGAGAATACAATAACATATCTCCAAAGGGGAGTAGCGTCCAAGAATATTTCTTGGAAACAAAGTCGTCATTACGTAGAACTTAGTTCTTCCGGCTTTGTTGGCATTTTTATTACATATGTCTAGCAAGACCTTTGCCTATTAACGGCAGAGGTCTTTTTTGTATTCATTTCCAAATTCTTCCAAAGTTAATAGGCAGGAGTATGGGGAAACTAAATAGTGGGGAAATTCTTCACTTATTTAGAACTTATAGAGATGAGAGGAGAATGTACATGGATGTATCATTATTATTGGAGTATGGTTGGGTATTACTCATCCTAATTGCACTTGAAGGGATTTTAGCGGCTGATAACGCTCTTGTTCTTGCAATTATGGTAAAACATTTACCAGAAGAAAAACGAAAGAAAGCACTATTTTACGGATTAGCGGGGGCATTTGTTTTCCGATTTGGATCGTTATTTATGATTTCGTTCTTAGTCGATGTATGGCAAGTGCAAGCAATCGGTGCCATCTACCTTATGTTTATCGCTGGTAATCACTTATTTAAAACATATGTTAAAAAGAATACAGATGAAGAAACAGAAGAAAAAGAAGCAAAGAAAAAACAAGAGAACTTCTGGTGGACTGTATTTAAAGTTGAAGTTGCTGATATCGCCTTCGCAGTTGATTCAATTTTAGCTGCGGTTGCACTAGCAATGACTTTACCAAAAACAGGATTAGGTACAATTGGTAGTCTAGATACTGGGCAATTCGTTGTTATCTTTGTAGGTGGACTTATCGGATTAATCATTATGCGATTTGCAGCAACTGCATTCGTACAAATCTTAAAACGTAAACCAGGACTTGAAACTGCAGCATTCTTAATTGTAGGTTGGGTTGGTGTGAAGCTAGCAGTTTATACATTAGCACACCCTGCATTAAATGTAATTCCACATTCATTCCCAGAATCCACTCCGTGGAAGCTTACATTCTGGATTGTATTAGTCGGAATCGCAGTTGGTGGTTGGTTCTTCTCAAAAGAAGTAGAAGTAAAAGTAGAAAAGAATTTAGACGAAAAAGCGCTGTAATTACAGCGCTTTTTCTTTTTCCTTTCTTCCTCTCAATGTCCAGAAAAAATTCCATTATACTATCTTTTGTAAACGTTTTCTTAACGTATGTATGTCCTTTTTGTGAAACATTGCACAAACTTATTGAAAGTGAGAACAATTCCATGTACTTTATTCATATAAGGAGTATTTATAGAAGATTTACTAAAGGAGCGTATTACTCATGCTAGAACAAGGACTAGATTATGTTGTCAAACTGGCTAAAAGCAAAAAGAAAATGCTAGATACAAACCCAATGCAATATTTCATTCGTGCTGCACTTGCGGGTATTTATATCGGTTTTATTATTGTACTATGTTTTAAATTAGGTAACTTTTTTCACATTGCAGATTCACCAGCAACTTATTTAGCTGCTTCTATGTTTTTCGGGATTGCTCTCGTACTTATTATATATGGCGGTGCTGAATTGTTTACTGGAAACACAATGTACTTTACTGTAGCAACTTTAAGAAAAGAAACAACGATTTCTGATACACTTCGTAACTGGGTTGCTTGTTATGCAGGTAACTTAGCCGGCGCGTTATTCTTTGCCTTACTATTTTACGCAACTGGAATTTTTGAAGCAATTGATCACGGTCACCTAATGAATAAAGTCGTTGAAGGAAAGATGAACACACCTACAATGCAGTTATTCTTTAAAGCCATTTTATGTAACTGGCTCGTATGTCTTGCTTGCTTCTTACCATCTCAGGTTAAAGGCGACACGGCAAAAATAATGGTCATGATGCTACTTGTTTTCACATTCTTCTTATCTGGTTACGAACATAGTATTGCAAACTTGTCACTCTTTGCTTTATCTTTAGTTTCACCACATCCTGAGACAATTTCTTTTTCAGGTGCTATTCATAACTTAATTCCTGTTACAATCGGTAACATTATTGGCGGATCAGTATTTGTCGGTATGGTATACCACTACTTAACAAAAAAAACACCTGAAGTTCAACAGGAAGAAACTGAAATCGCAGCAGCTCAACAAGAAGAGATTATTCCTTTACAAGCACATATGAAACATTAAAAACTCCAAAGTTTTACTTTGGAGTTTTTAGCTTCCCACGTATTTAACAACAAGGTGATGATTAATTTCTCCTTCTTCCTTTCCCTTATCCATTCTCTGTTTCATCTTGTGCATACCGATGACATCATTCGTATGAAGGTGAATTTCATTTACATATAACCCCTCTGTACAAAAAGCTTCTACAAAATCCAGTCCATTTTTTGCTCCCCATCCCATATTAAAATCAAGGGAAAGAATATTCACATCATAATCCCGAACCATTTGCAAAGCACATTCTACTGTAGTTGCGGGCACATACCCGAACGGGCAACTTCTTTGATCATCCATATATACGTTCATTTTCTATTCCCTCTCTAATTTGAATATACGGCCAATACATAACATATTGCCCCAAGACTAATAAAAGGACCAAATGGAATTGGTTTTCGTACTTCTATACGTTTTAATACGATACCCACCCCAAAGAAACAAAGACTGAAACAAGATGCTAAAAATAAAATGATAAAAACGCCTTTCACTCCTACTATAAACCCAAGTAACGAAAGTAGTTTTATATCACCTCCGCCAAGCCCTTCTGGATATATCTTTTGCATGCAATATAACAAAATGAATATAACACCACTACCAACTATACTATCTGTCCAAGTAACTAATTGTACAAAAACACTTTCAAGAATGAGTAAAACGGCAAACGAAATTAAAATACAATCAGGAATTAACATATATAAGTAATCTGTAACTGAAATAATAAGAAGTAGCGAAAAAAGGGATAAAATGATAATAAGCTCTCGTTCTATTCCAATCATATACACGGTAAGAAGAAATATACTTCCTGTTATACATTCAAATGCTACATACATAATTGGAATTTTCCTCTTACAATTCGTACAACAGCCTCTTTGTATATAAAATGAAATGATGGGGATTAGTTCTTTTGGCCTTAGCACATATTTGCAATAATAACAATGTGAACGCGGGGTAATAATAGACGCACCTAATGGAACCCTCATCGCAACTAGCATAAAAAAAGAACCAAACACCATCCCTGCTAACAGTGCATATAAATAAGTGAACATCCCTTCCTCTCCTTTCCCAAAAAACATAGCAAAAAAAGGAGAGAACTTCTACTTCATATTATCCTTTATTCTACTAAAAAGCAGGCCATTTTCTGGCCTGCTTTCCCCTCTTTTATACGATGAAATATACTGCTTTTAATGGTCCATGTACTCCGACAACAAGATTCATCTCAATGTCAGCCGAGTTACTTGGCCCTGTAATAAAGTTAATACAAGATGCCGCTGTCTCCCCATTTTCTACGCGTAAGTTCATATCCTGAACTGCTTGTGTAATACGAGGCACAAGTGTTTCACGTGGAATAATAGCAAAATATACAGTCGGTAAAAAGTGTAAAGAACGTCCTTGCCCTTTATGACTTTGTACAACAATTGTACCAGATTCAGCTAATGTATAATCGCTAAATGCAATACCAATATTCGCTTTTTCAGCTAAACGCATATTTTCGTCTTTTCTCTCTGGATCCCATACGTTTACTTCAACGTCTCGCTTTGGAAGTTCTTCTTTAAATAAAGATGTTAAACCATATGCATCAAAACGCTCATCTGCTGATAATAAAATAGGTCCACCGCCGTTTTCCATGATTACTTTTTGAAGGTCTTCACCTAATCGGTCATTTGTCGTTTCTACTACAGTTGTATGAATGTTTGTACATTGCTTTTTAAACACTTCTAGTAATTCTTCTTGTGAACAATCTTTTAACGTTTCTATATTCACATTACTTTTCCATACTGGTCGCTCTACACCTTCTGTTTTACGCGCGCGCCCAAGTTCTTTTGCAATGTTATCTAGAAAGGCATCACGGTTTTGAATTAATCCTGTCATTATTTATCCCCGCCTTTCTTATGATCTTTATACCAATCACGGAATCGCTCTTTACTTGGAGCTGGGAATTCCCGAATATCCGTCCAGTTTTTAAGTGGTCCAACACCTTTTGATACACGATTACCAGATGTAAATGGACTCATTGCCGCTGGTGCCATTTTTGACCCCATTTTATATAAAGCAGCTGAAGAAGCACCCATACTAAACATTTTCATCGCTAGTTTTTCTGCAAGTGGTGCACGACCTTCTTGCTCAACAATAACTTGACGATGTTTTAATAATAAATCATGCAATGGAATTTTTACTGGACAAGCTTCTGTACATGCTCCGCATAAACTAGATGCATAAGGAAGCTCTTTGTAATCATCATATCCACCTAGAAGCGGTGTTAATACCGCACCGATTGGTCCTGAGTAAATCGATCCATATGAATGTCCACCAACGTGACGATATACAGGACATACATTAACACAAGCAGCGCAACGAATACATTGTAATACTGAACGGAATTCAGATCCCAGAATTTGAGAGCGACCATTATCAACAACAACTAAATGGAATTCTTCAGGTCCATCAACTTCCTCTTCTTGAATTGGTCCTGCTACTGTTACATAACTTGTTAATTTTTGACCTACTGCACTACGACATAGTAAACCAACTAAAACATCTAATTCTTCCATTGTCGGAACCATACGTTCCATACCCATTACCGCAATTTGTGTTTTCGGAATTGACATAACAAGATCTGCATTACCTTCATTCGTTACTAAACAAAGAGAGCCAGTATTTGCAACAGCAAAATTACAACCAGTTACACCAATTTCTGCATCCATAAATTTCTCACGAAGTTGTTTACGAACAAACTTTGTCATTTCATACGGGTCATCAGAATTTTCATAGCCTAGCTTTTCTTTAAATACATCGCGAATTTGCGTTCTATTTTTATGAAGTGCAGGTGCAATAATATGTGAAGGTGGATCGTTATCTACTTGCAAGATATACTCTCCTAAGTCACTCTCTAACACTTCACAGCCAATCTCTTCAAGCGCATGATTCATACTGATTTCTTCTGTTACCATCGACTTTGATTTTACTACTTTTTTCGCTTGTTTCTTTTTGGCAACGTCTTGAATATACTTTGCTGCTTCCTCTTTCGTCTTCGCAAAGTACACGTGTCCGCCTCTTTTTGATACATTTTCACTTAACTGCATTAAATAATAATCAAGATTTTCTAACGTATGTTGACGAATTTGTTCACCTAGTTCTCGCCACTCTTCCCAGTTTCCTAATTCATCTGCGGCTTTTAAGCGATTCGTATATAAACGCGTTTGTGCAGAAGAAACTGCTCCGCGCATAAACGAATCTTGAATTCCATCACCAACGCGATCATTAAATTTTTTCTCACTGATTTTCATAGACATAGCTTATGTTCCCCCTTCATGAGCGACTATTCAGTACCTCAGCAATATGCATTACTTTTACTTCTTTTCCTAAACGCTCAATACGTCCGCCAATGTTTAACAAACACCCACAATCTGCACCGATTAAATAATCTGCACCTGTTTCCATTACACTATCTACTTTTTCGTCTACCATTTGCTCAGAAATTGGAGTCATCTTAACTGAAAACGTTCCCCCAAACCCGCAACAATTTTGCACGTTTGGTAAATCTCTCACAGTTAATCCTTTTACATTTGATAATAAAATTCCTGGTGCTTCTTTTATTCCGAGCATACGTGTCATATGACATGATTTATGAATAGTAGCTATCCCTGGTAAACTTGCACCAACATCTGTAACTTTTAAAACATCTACAATAAACTGTGTAAATTCATAGGTTTTATCAGCAACTTTTTGTGCACGTTTAGCCCACTTTGGATCATCTTTGAAAACATGCGGATACTCATGAAACATTGTCGCACACGAACCAGATGGCGTAACGATATATTCTGCATCTTCGAAAGTTTCAATCATATGTTTCATCGCTTCTTTTGCTGCTTCTACATGGCCACTATTATAAGCAGGCTGGCCACAACAAACTTGTGCTTCTGGAAATTCAATTTCACAACCTAAACGCTCCAACACTTCAACTGTTGCTTTGCCGACATTTGTTTCGAACATATCGACTAAACAAGTAACAAATAAAGTAACTTTCATAACTATTACTCCCCCTTTTTACAACTTCGCCAACAAACATATGGTCATCAGATGACCGAGTAGAGAAGAAATAGGCTCAACCATGGCCTATCCTCTCCCTCTTCTAAAGAAAACGCTTACTTAATCTTTCTCTATTTTATCAGAAAATTAAATTTTTAAAAGATTAAATTACGAATTTATATCGTTTTTACCTGTGACAATATGTTCTACATTTGTTAAATGATCTAGCATTGCTTGCTGCGCTAATTCTACATCTTGTTTTAACACCGCATCATATATAACTTGATGCTCTTCTATAAGTCGTTCTGATGTCGTTTGTTCACCATATAAAATAATGCGTCTTGATTCACCAATCGTTTCAGCAATCATCTCTGAAACATGATTCATGAGTTCAAGCAAAATGTTATTATGCGAAGACTCTGCAATTCCCATATGGAATTGAAAATCGGCTTTTTCGCCAGCCTTTTCATCTCCAATGCTCTTTGCCATTTCATCTAACCAATGTTTCATATTTTGTAAATTATCTTCCGTACGTTTTGCCGCCGCTACTCGAACTGCCCCCACTTCAAGCACCTTTCGTACTTCTAATAAATTCAAAATATCTTCTTTCTTCATTAATAATCTATTGTTTAATGATTTCGTTAATGAAGAAGAATCGAAGTTCTTCACATATGTACCTTCTCCTTGTTTCATCTCAATTAAGCCCATCGCTCTTAGCGCACTTAGCGCTTCACGAACAGCAGATCTACCAACTTGAAACTGCTCAGCTAATTGATGCACAGGGAGTAGTTTGTCACCAGGTTTTAACGTACCATTTTTAATCATTGTTAAAATAGCTTCAGATACTTCTTCGTAAATTTTTTTCGGTTTAATAGATTTGTACTCCAGTTAAATCACCTCAGTATCTTCCAAACAACAATTGAAACGATTTATAAGAACTTTGCATCATAACTATTTTAGACCGAATTGATAAGAAGTACAAATGTTTTGTTCATAAAATAGTCAAATTTTCGATATTTATTACATATTAATTTATATTTTTACGTATAAAGTGAAACTTTAATCAGTAGGGGTTTTGTTCATCCCCCACTGATTATTAGCCCTCACCAATCGGGCTTTTACGGACAGCAGGGCCTCCACCTAACTTCTTTGCTTCCGTTGAATTTTGAGGTGAGGGTCTTACTGTCCGGCAAATAGCGGGATAAATATTTTCTTCAATATAAAGAACATGTCCTAAAAATTAGAACATGCCCCCCTCATCCTGTACATTCAGTTTAATAATAACCGTTGTTCCCTTATCTTTTTCACTTTCAATTTTCCACTGTCCACCATGTATATGAACAATTTGTTTCACAATAGCAAGGCCTAAACCTGTTCCACCGTGTTGACGACTTCTCGCTTTATCAACTCGGTAAAAGCGTTCCCCAAGATTCTCCAAATGCTCTATATCAATGCCAATTCCTGTATCTTTTATTTTCAATTCACAGTAATCATCGATTTGCTCTAAAGTTATAACGATATTTCCGTTTTGATTTGTATACCGTATCGCATTATCTAACACATTATGAAGCACTTGTTGCATACGATCCTCATCAATCATGACAATGATCTCTGGATTTAAATTGGTTGAAATATGAAGTTCCTTTTCTATAAACTTAATCTCATACGTATCTAATACGTCTTCAATCAGCTGTGAAAAAACGATAGGTTGCTTCTTTAACGGAAAGTGCTCACCTTCTAATTGTGCTAAGTCTAACAAGTCATGAACGAGACGCTGCATACGACCTGCTTCTTTATGAATTAGCTGCGTTACTTTTTCCTGCTGCGGTCCCTTGGCAACGCCATCTAAAATAGCCTCGCTATACCCTTTTATATAACTAAGTGGTGTTCTAAGTTCATGCGAAACATTTGCTAAAAATTCCTTACGCTTTACATCTTCTGTTTCTAATGAATTGGCCATTTTATTAAATGCTTTTCCTAGTCGTCCAATCTCATCCTCTGAAGAAACTGTAATCCGCTCCGAGAAATCTCCCGTAGCCAAATGATTTGCAACCCGTTCCATTTGCGAAAGTGGCTTCGTAATTGCAATTATAATTTTTCTTCCAACCCATATAGTAATTAAAATCATAGCAATTGCTAACGGTGCTAAAATAAGACCCATATCATAGATTAAATCTTTTATACTTTTTAAAGGAATATACGAATAGACAATTCCGACTAATTTTTTATTTTCCAATACAGGGATGACAACCCCCATAATATTACGGTCAAAATGTTCTTCATATCCTATTTTTGTCACAGTTTTCCCATCTAATAGCGTTTGCCTATCTCCTTCACTTATAAGGGAATGATGATGCACATCAAAAGGCAAACATGCACTTAAATCACGCGGATTAGACACGAAAATAACGTCTGAACTAGATATTTGATCAAACGATCTTACTTTCTCTTCAAAAGTTGATATTCCTTCGTGCTTATCATATTGGGCAGCAAGATTTTTTCCTTCCATTACTAATGAACCTTTTAAATTATCAACGTATAGTTTTTCATACGAGTATAAAGATACGAAATAAAGAAAGGACACTGTTACACATACTGCACATACTACTGTAAGCCAAAGTTTTTGTACCATTGTAAACATACGTTACACCTCGAATTTATAGCCTACACCCCAAACAGTTTGAATGTAGTTTCCACTTTCTCCAAGCTTCAAGCGCATCGTTTTCACGTGCGTATCTACTGTTCTTGTACTTCCGGCATAATCATATCCCCATACCTTTTCAAGTAATTGCTCCCGGCTAAATACTTGTCCTGTATGCTGGCAAAGAAAATATAGTAAATCAAACTCTTTTACAGTAAGAGAAATCGACTCACCATCCGCCTCGATTCTTCTACTTTTTTCATTGATAAGAATTGGTCCAAATTGAATCTCTTCTTGCTGTTCTTGCTTTGTATATCTTCTTAGCACAGCTTCCATACGGGCAACTAATTCACCAGGACTAAACGGTTTTACAATATAGTCATCTGCTCCCATACGTAAGCCGTTCACCCTATTCCACTCTTCACCTTTTGCGGTTAAAAATATAATCGGCACATCTGACGTTTTTCTAATTTCTTTACAAACTGAAAGTCCATCCATTTCTGGCATCATTATATCTAATACAACGAAATCATAATGATCCGTTTCTAGTTTTTTAAGAGCCTCTTTTCCATTCTCAGCTTCTCCCCACTCATATCCAAAGTTATCCAAATACATTCCAACAAGCTGCCTCATATCACTTTCATCATCTACAACTAGCACTCTATATTTATTCATTTTCCTTCCCTTCCCTCTCTAAGAGTTGAAACGGTCCTTTTCCGACTTTAATTGTTTGTTTTATTTTCAAATTCTTCATATCCATAACGCACACTTCATCACTATCATAACTGGCTACATATCCTTCTGCTCCGCTCTCCAAAAATGCAAATGGATTCGACCCTACTTCTACAGAAGCTATTTCTTTATATGTGCTAATATCAAACTTTCTAAGTGTATTCGATCCATGACTGAGTGCATATACGTACTTACTATCCTTCGTTATATTCACAGGCATAAATGGAGCGTGTAAAGAACGCACCATTTCTCCACTCTGTAAAGAATACACTAACACTTTCTCATTTACTTGATTTCCATCACCATGTCCGCCAATCCATATTTCTTTCCCATCAGGACTAATCGTCGCTCCTGTTGATGCTGGCGGAATCATAAAGGATTGAATAACTTCTTTTTTCTTCGTATCAATTGTCGTTAGTTTCGTATCATAAAAGTTTAGTACAGATAACCGATTATGATACTCTACCATCGTTATAGGCCCTTTTCCTGTTGAAACATTTCCTGTCTCTTTCCCATTTATCGTAAAGAACCTTACCTTTTGAGCATTTTGATCAGCAGCAAATAATTGTTTTTTATCTGCTGATACGACCACATTTACAATGCCTTTTCCAGTTTTATATTTTTCCACTTGCCTTCCTTCCGTTAGTGAATATACATACATATATTCTAATTGCTTACCGTATACAAGTATTTCCTCACCATTTGGAAGCAGTGTGATTCCGGCCATTGGCTCATTTAGTTCCCATGTCGTGATTAACTTTTTATCTTTTTTATCAATAAAACTAATACTGCCTTCTTTTATATTCGTTGTTATAATAACATTTTTATCTTTAGCAATTGGTGTATATGAACTTCCTTGACACCCTACTAATAGAAATAAAAAACAGAGAAGAAAAACATACTTTCTCAAAAGATTCCCTCCATCTTCGGATGATTTCGTTATAATTGTAAAATAACAAATAAATGTGTGGAAAGTGTGAAATTTTCCTTTCTTACTCAATTTACATATATAATGTACAACAAATAGAATTTGAGGTGTGTCAATTATGCTATTTCCTGATTTAGCGAATAAAATTGTACGAGAAGTACGCAGACTAATTACAGAAAATATTATTATCATTAATATAGAAGGCGTTATTATCGCAAGTACAGATACAGAAAGAATTGGTCAATTTCATGAAGGTGCACTCCGCTGCGCCAAACAAAAGAAAACCGTCATCATTACAAAAGAAGATGAAAGGCAATTGCAAGGTGTAAAGGCTGGGATGAATCTTCCTTTATTATTTCATGATGAAGTAATTGGTGTCATTGGAATTACAGGAGAACCTGAAAATATTTCACGCTACGGAGAAATATTGCGTAAGATGACCGAATTATTAATTCATGAAAACTACTTTTTAGAGCAACTAGAACTTGAGCACCGTTCTTATGAAGCTTTCGTCTTTGATTGGCTTCAAAATACAGAGTGGTCCCCGAGTTTTCTTGATCGCGCCAAAACACTTGGCATTGATTTATATAAGAAAAAACAACTTATTTTGTTTTCTATTGACAAAAATGACACGATGCTCCAGCGTAAAATATGGCAACACATACGTAATATTTTAACAAAAGAGCATCTATTTGTTCGTTGGGGAAATGATCGTTTTATTTTATTTACAGCAACGAGCTCCAAAGAGCAAACTTATCAATTTTTAAAACGGTTAAAACAAGACTGCGAAACTTTATTTTCTATTCCTTTATATATCGGGATTGGACAAACAGTTACCTCAAACAATATGAACATATGTTACGAACAAGCATTACGCGCTCTTTCTGTATCATTGGAAACGAAAAAAATTGTATTTAATGAAGATTTACGTTTAGAAATGTGTTTACAAGATATTTCTGCCGAAACGCGTGAACAATTTCTAGAGCGTACCATCGAAAACTTATTATCATTTCCTGAGCTTATGCATACTTTGCGCTTATTTATCGATTATAACCAATCTTATAAACAGACGGCTAAACAATTACATATACACATTAACACATTACATTACAGGCTAAAAAAGATTGAAGAACATACAGGACTTGATCCAAAACAATTCAAAGACTTAAACGTTTTATACTTCGCACTCCTCCTATTAGATGATCATACAAAAAAGAACGATAAAACAGATTAATCTTTAGATGATTATACATAGAAAGAATCCCTCGACTTTTTTATCATTATAATGAAAGCACTGTTACCACGTTGTTTATTATAACTAAACACGTTAACAGTTTGAGGGGGATTTCCAATGTTAGAAAAACAAATTATTCATTCATTCGTATCTATTGTTGGCGAAGATAATGTAGATACATCCAATATGGGGCGTTTAACTTATAGTTATGATGCCACTCCAAACTTCCAAGCAATGCCTGATGCAGTCATTGCTCCTCGTAATACAAATGAAGTAGCTGAAGTGTTAAAAGTATGTAACACTCACAAAATTCCTGTGTATGTGCGCGGGTCTGGAACAAATCTTTGCGCAGGAACATGTCCACTTGAAGGCGGTATCGTCCTTATTTTCCGCCATATGAACAATATTTTAGAAATTGATGAAGAAAACTTAACAATTACTGTACAAGCTGGTGTCATTACACTTGATATTATTAAAGCGGTAGAAGAAAAAGGTTTATTTTATCCACCAGATCCAAGCTCGATGAAAATTTCTACAATCGGCGGTAATATTAATGAAAACTCAGGTGGATTACGCGGTTTGAAATACGGCGTAACACGTGATTATGTAATGGGGCTTGAACTTGTCTTACCAAATGGCGATATTATTCGCACTGGTGGTAAATTAGCAAAAGATGTAGCTGGTTACGATTTAACTCGGTTATTTATCGGTTCTGAAGGAACACTTGGCGTGGTAACAGAAGCTATATTAAAACTTGTTCCTATGCCTGAAACAAAGAAAACAATGCTTGCACTATATGAAGATATTAATGAAGCTACACGTGCTGTTTCTTCTATTATTGCAAATAAAATCATTCCAGCAACACTGGAGTTCTTAGACCAACCGACAATTGAAGTAGTAGAAGAGTTTGCGCAAATCGGTTTACCAACTGACGTAAAAGCAATTTTATTAATCGAACAAGACGGCCCGCCCGAAGTAGTCAATCGAGATATTGAAAACATGGCTAACGTTTGCCGCTCTATGAATGCAGTTGATGTTCGCATTGCAAAAGATGAAACAGAAGCAGATGCGCTTCGTACTGCTCGCCGTAGTGCTCTATCAGCGCTCGCACGATTAAAACCTACTACAATATTAGAAGATGCGACTGTACCACGTTCACAAATCGCTCCAATGGTTGAAGCTATTAATGCCATTGCAAAAAAATATAATATTCCTATTTGTACGTTTGGACACGCTGGTGATGGTAACTTACATCCAACTTGTATGACAGATGCTCGTAATGCAGAAGAAATGCACCGAGCTGAACAAGCTTTTGCTGAAATATTTGCGAAAGCAATTGAACTTGGTGGCACAATTACTGGTGAACATGGTGTTGGTGCAATGAAAGCTCCATATTTAGAAATGAAATTAGGTAAAGAAGGTATTGCAGCTATGCAAGGAATAAAGCAAGCTTTCGATCCAAACAACATTATGAACCCTGGAAAAATGTTCGCGAAAGACACTCGAAAAAGAGTGGTGGTTGAGCGATGACCACATTAAATAAAGAAAATATTCAAAAAGAATTTAAAGAACGATTAAGTGAAGATGAGCTACTTAACTGTATGCGATGCGGTTTTTGTTTACCTACTTGTCCTACCTACATTCAATCCGGATATAAAGAGTCACATTCACCACGCGGACGTATCGCATTAATGAAAGCAGTCGTTGATGGTTTAATCGAACCAGATGAAGATGTTGAAAATACATTAAACGTTTGTCTTGGTTGCCGTGCTTGTGAGCCTGTTTGTCCATCTGGTGTAAATTATGGACATTTATTAGAAGAGGCTCGAGATATTATTAATCAAAATAAAAAATTCTCAATGCCAGTGAAAGCTGTTCGAAAAGTCGTTTTTGAAGGATTATTCCCCCATCAAAATCGAATGCGAACATTAACCGGACTAATCGGATTTTATCAACGTTCTGGTTTACAAACGCTAACACATAAAACAGGTATTATGAAGTTATTCCCTGAAACACTTGCAACGATGGATCTCGTTTTACCAAAAGTCCCTAAAATGAAAGCAATGAAAGATCGTCCTTCATTTTTACCTGCAGAAAGTACAAAGAAAAAACAAGTTGCATTCTTCGCAGGCTGTTTAATGGATACGATGTTTTTAGAAACAAATAACGCAACGATGAAACTTCTTCAATTAGCTGGTTGTGATATTGTTATTCCGAAAACACAAAGTTGCTGCGGTGCATTGCATGGACATGCTGGTGAAAAGAGTGGAGCAAAAGAATTAGCAAAGCGAAATATAAAAGCATTCGAAGATTTAAACATCGACTATATTATTACGAATGCAGGAGGTTGCGGAGCTTACCTCGTAGACTATGATTATCTTTTAAAGGATGATCCGGATTGGGCTGAACGTGCTAAGCAGTTTGTTTCTAAGATTAAAGATATTACTGCTATACTAGTAGAACTAGACTTCCATAAGCGAACTGACTTACGACTCACGCCGCAGGTTATTACGTATCAAGACTCTTGTCATTTACGCAATGTTATGCGCACATCTTCTGAACCTCGTATGTTACTAGAGGCTATCCAAGGTGCAACATATCGAGAAATGAAAGATGCGGACCGCTGCTGTGGCTCTGCTGGTATTTACAATATTGTTCATTCAGAGTTATCAATGGAATTTCTAGATTACAAAATGGACCGTGTGCATGAAACAGACGCAGCAACCATTGTTACTGCAAATCCAGGTTGTTTATTACAAATGAAATTGGGTATTGAGCGAGAAGGGCTTTCTCATAAAATGAGAGGAATTCACATTGTGGATTTATTATTAGAAGCAATTGAAACTAACTCGTAATAACTCGTAACATACGTAATAATAGGAAAACGGCTATCTCCTTCGTCTATGTAAAGAGATAGCCGCTTTTTTGTCTGCTACAACATTAAAAATATGTTACTTTATTATAAAAAAGAACAACAGAAACATTACAGTTTTGTAAAAATCAATCCATTATATTCCTCAAAAAATCGCTCAAACCATTGATACAATAGGATTCTTCATTTTCTATTTAGGTAACTTTATCCAAAAACCCCCTCTTAAAACCAAGTATAAAAACACTATAAATTCCTTTTATAATCTATATTTATCTTATTTTTGCTCCCTTCTTCTCTTAGGATAAATTAGGTAATTTTAAAGTCTATGAATTTTTTTCCATCTTTTTTCTCGCAAATTGTATGCTACGATGAATTTGTCAGTCAGACAGGCTGTCAAAAACAAATCGTGTGAAAACAAATTAAAACTTTATATAGGGGGACACACATCATGAAAAAGCGTGTTTTATTATCTGTAGCTGCTGCAACAGCTCTTACTTTAGGAGTATCTTCTCTAGATGCACAAGCTGCAACAGTACAACCATCTAACATAAAGGTTCAAAATATTCAGCATTCAAAAGTGATGATGAAGCAAATGAGCCAACAAGAACTACAAGCATTCTTACAATCTATGGGAGTTGAATCATTAGCACAATGGCAACAAGGAAACTTCCAACCAAACTGCTTCATTCCTGGTCAACAACCTACTGAAAATGTTGTAACTGAGCAACCAACAGCTAAGCCAGAAACTCAAAAGCCTGCTGAGCAAAAACCTGCCGAGCAAAAGCCTGCTGAAGAAGTTCAAAAACCAGAAGCTCAAAAGCCTGCTGAAAACAACAATACGCAAAAACCTGCTGAACAAAAACCAGCTGAGCAAAAGCCTGCTGAAGAAGCAAAATCTTTAAGCGAGTTCGAACAACGTGTTGTTGAATTAACAAACGCTGAGCGTGCAAAACAAGGTTTACCAGCACTAAAAATCGATACTGAATTAAGCAAAGTAGCACGTATTAAGTCTGAAGACATGCAAAAAAACAACTACTTTGATCATAACAGCCCTACATACGGGTCTCCGTTTGACATGATGAAGAAATTTGGTATTTCTTATACATCTGCAGGTGAAAACATCGCTCAAGGCCAACGTACACCTGAAGAAGTGGTACAAGCTTGGATGAACAGCGCTGGACACCGTGCAAACATCTTAAATAACGGCTTCACTCACATCGGTGTTGGTTATGTAGAAAGCGGCAACTACTGGACACAACAATTTATTACAAAGTAAATAGATTAAAAGAGTCTTCTCATAATGAGAAGACTCTTTTTTAAGTTTCATAACTTTCTATTATATATGAATAGAAAATATATAACATAAATAGCATAGATCCACAGCTTATTACACTAAGCAATACATAAAATCCCCACTCTAAGTTCAAAAACAATGAAAACAATATGCCACATGCCATCACTTGAAAAATCCGTCTACTTACTAAACGAATTTTTTGTAATTTAATTGGGTCTTTTTCTTTGCCTTTTATTTTCTTAAATTCTTTACTCAGCATAAAAAGAAACATACTAATCCCAATCGTTAATCCTGTTTGAAAGGATATCAAATCCTCAAAATTAATAAAGAGGATAAGCATATGAATAAACAACATAAATAACGTAATTTTCTTTATAAATCCGTCTATAATACCATGCTCTCTTTCATTAAACTTAAATATATTATGTGAAATAATATACAAAAATCCATATGAAAAAATAATAAAACAAGGAATAAATGCTACAACAACTTGTTTACTCATAAACTCGTTTGGCTCACCATTTACATTCCAATGTACTGCCATACGAGTTGGTAAATAGGGATAGAGACATAGAGTAACTAAAAGACAAGCGAAAAATATTCCAAGTACATACTTATATTTGATCAAGTGATTCTCACCTCTCTTTTCTCTTAACGGCTTCGCTCCTTTTAGAGAAATCCCTGCAAAAATCTACTTTTTTCAAATTAAAACTTATACTTTACGCATTTTCTTTTTGAAATTCTCTTATTTTATTATCTAACTTTGTAGGAAACGGCACATCAACTTCAATCGCTTCTTTCGTAATTGGATGCAAGAAATTTATCTTCATCGCATGCAATGCTTGACTGGACATATATTTTGTTTGTCCACCATATAATACATCCCCAACTAGTGGATTACCATTATGGCTCATATGAACACGAATTTGATGCGTTCTACCCGTTTCTAATTGTAACGTTACGAAAGTCGTGTTTTGCTTCTTAAAATACTTTTCTACTTTATAATATGTGATAGCTTGGTCACCTTTTGGAGAAATACGACGCCTTGTAGCATGATGGCGATCCCTTCCAATAGCAGCATCAATCGTTCCTTGTTTCTTCTTTACTTTCCCTTCAACGAGCGCTGCGTACGTCCTTTTAATTTTTCGTTCCATTAATAAACGATCCATAATTGCACCAGCAATTCTATGCTTAGCAAATACGACACCACCTGTCGTATCTTTATCTAAACGATGAATATGACGCACCTTCGTCTCTAAACCTTGCATTTGAAAATGAAAAGCAACAAGATTTGCAAGCGTCCCGGTTCCACCTTTTTCAGCAGGATGTGTGTCCATTTTCTCTGGTTTATTTACGATGAGTACGTGATCATCTTCGTATACTACATGCAATTCACCATATTCTGGATCCACACCGTACTCTTCCTCCGCAAACATATGAACTTGTAACTTATCGTTCTCTTTTAAAAGCTCGTTCCATCTTCTTTGTTCTCCGTTAACCGTAACACCTTTTTCCATACGAAGCTGATGTAATAGCTTTTTCGGTATTTCCCATTCTACTTTTAATACCGATTCAATACTTATACCATTCCATTTAGCTGGAACGGTAATTTCACACCATTCGCCCTTTTTCTTTGTTTCCATACTGTTTATCACCTTATTTCTATTGATTCTCTCATTGTAACGGAAAACACACTTTGGTGCACCGTCAAAAATAGAGGACAGTCTTATAATAGACTGCCCCTCAAGCTCTAAGTCTTTTCATTTCTAACAATACTTCTTCAGCTTTTTGTTCATACGATAAATCTTTAAAGAAATCCGCCAACCTTTTATAGTCATTGTAAGCATCTAATAAATCATCCATCCTTTCTATTTTCATCACTTGTTGTTTTTGTTTCATTTTTACTGGATAACGATAACCTGATACTTCTTGTATTTTGTAATACTCATCCTCTACTTGAACGACCTTTACAAGTTCTTCCTCCTCTGCATCCATCGTATACCCGTCAAATTCTCTAAGTAGTTCATAAATGATATGAGTCCATTCATCTTTTGGATAAAATCCCTTTTCTAACCGATAACCGACAATGCGATACATATGCCCATCGTTTTCTGCAAACTGTACTGTATCATTTAACTTAAACTTAAAATAACGAAACATTGCCTTCACCTACTTGTATGTAATGTTCTTATCACATACTATTTGCAAAATGTAGGTCTTGCTATTCATAAAAAAATGCTCATCAATATGATGAGCATTTTTTTACGATGATTTTTCTCGTTTTTTTCGAAATGGTAACCACCAATTCCAGTCTCCAAATAACTTCATTAAGCTTGGAACGAGCATAAGACGAATAATTGTTGCATCAAGAAATATTGCTAATGCCACGCCAAGCCCCATCTGCTTTACTGGTAAAATATCAGTAAATGCGAATGCACCCGTTACAACAATCATAATTAATGCAGCTGATGTAATGATTCTACTTGTTGAAACGAGCCCTTCTAACGTTGCTTGATCGTTATCTCCTGTTTCTTCATAGAGCTCGTGAATACGTGAAATAAGAAATACTTCATAATCCATACTAAGCCCAAATACGAGGCCAAAAATGAAGATTGGTAAGACAAACAGAACCGGACTCGCTTCTAAACCGAAATGACCACCTTCAAATAACCAAACAACAATTCCAATGGTTGCACTCAAACTAAGTATATTCATAATAATTGCCTTAATTGGAATGAGTATAGATCGGAATGCAAATAATAATATAACAAAGGTCGATCCAAATATAACAGACATACCAATTACAACTTTATCTTTAATTTCATCTTCTAATTCTTGTTGAAACGTCGTCATTCCGCCTAGATAATACGTAACATTCGTTTCTTTATAGTTCTTTTTAAAGTCACGCACCCACTGTTTTGCAGTCTCTGTACGTGGTTTTGTTTTCAAAAAAACTTCTATCGTCGTCTTATTCCCTTTTGTGTATGCTTCAAATACAGGAGTTAGTTTTGCTGCTTCTGGCGACTGCAATATTCCAGCAACTTGTTCTGCTTTCATTCCAGTTAACCCGTCGTATAAACTTCTTACTTCATGTACTTTTTTATCATCTTTTAACTTTTGAACGACTTCTTCTATCTTTTGTAGACTTTCTTTTTCTTTCATATCTTTTTTCGTCTCTACAACTAACGTAACATCAGCGTGTGTTTTGACAGTTTTATTAAATGCTTCTTCATACTTTTCATATGCAATCCTTGTATCACTCTTTTCAGGTAAAGCTTCAACACTAGGGAACTGCAAATTAGCTGTACGTAACGGTAATAAGCAAATAACAATAAATGTTGTAACAACAACAATCATTGCAATTGGATGTTTCATCACAAATTGTGCAAATTTACGCCATGCTTTTGCCGGCGTATGTGCTACTTGATTCTTTTTTAATATTTTTTTACCGATTAACGATAATAACGCTGGAAGAAGTGTGAGTGAGAATAAAATACTCATAATCACAACAATCATTCCGCTAATTGCGACAGATTGAATATAATCTATCTTAAAGAAAAACAAACCGGATAACCCAACAAATACGCATAATCCTGAAAATACAATTGCACGTCCTGCCGTCTGATATGTAATTGCTATCGCTTCTTTTACCGTTCGTTTAGCAACTTCCTCTCGAAAACGGTTCACAAATAATAGCGCAAAATCAATAGATAGTGCAAGTCCAATCATCGGTGCAACGTTTAACACGAAAATAGATAGTTCTTTATCCACACCGATGAAATACAATATACCCATCGTGCTAATAACACTAAGCGCTCCATTCAAAATCGGTAAAATTGATGCCAAAAGGCTACCAAACGAAAATAGTAATACAAGAAACGCAATTGGTAATCCAATCATTTCTGCTACTTTTAAATCATTTTGCGTTCTTTCATTAATCTCTTGATTAATTTTCGGAAATCCTGTAGGTGTTACTTTTAATGCTACATTACTTTCTTTCTCAATCTCATTAGCAAATTGTAATGTCTTTTCCATTCTTTCTTTATTTGTTTTCCCGGAAAATAAAATTGTCGCATAACCGATGTCATCTTGTAGCATTTCTTTATTTTGGATTGGGTGATGGAAAGATTCATAGTTCTCTTTCTCTTGAACATTCTTTACAATTTCATCTATTCGCTTTTTAAATTCCTCATGCGAAGCATCTTTATTTTTCTCAAAAACGAGCAGAAGCGTATCTTGAGACTTCTTAAAATCTTTATCTAAAATTTCTTTTGTTTTTTGATAGTCTCCTTCCGTTTGGAAACCGTCACCACCTAATACTCCCGGTAGCTTTGGAGCAAAAATCCCAAGTGCGATTGCAAGCAACAGTAACGCTACAATTACTGTATAACGAAATTGATACAAAAAAGCTCCTAACTTCCCCCACTTATCAACTTTATGAACATTTGTCTTCACACATTTTCACCTACTTTAAATAATTCAATTGTCACTTATACTGTATCATATCTTTATACAAACAAAAAACGCCTAGGAACACTATAATGATAGTTTTTCCAGGCGTTTTTTCTATCTCTCTTTATTAAGCCCCAATCTCTCAGTAAGTAAACGATGATAGTAAATAGCGATAACTAACAAAATACCACCTACGCAGTAACCAGCTAAAATATCAGTTGGGTAATGTACATTTAAAATGACTCTACTTAATCCAATCGATAGGATTACTATACCCATCAAAATCGTTATGACACATTTCCCAGCAATGCTTTTCAAATTAGCAGCAATGATATAAGCAAGAAATCCAAATGTCATAATCGATAGCATTGCATGTCCACTAGGAAAACTATATCCAAGTGCATCTAACGCTTCATTTAATGACGGACGTTCTCTCTTTACAATCTCTTTTATCCCTTTATTCACAAGATGTGTTATTAAAATTCCCATTGGATACACAATCATCGCAGCATAATAACGCTGCTTCCAAAAAACAAGCAAACTTATAACGAGCGTAGCAGCTATCCCAGTTGCTGACCCCAATTTTGTAAAGTACGAGAAAAATGTAAGGGAACTTTCCGTTTGTAGCCCTTTTACTAATCCGCGGACATATGTATCCATTACTGTAACGCCACCTGCATGTACGCGCCAAGCAACAATACTAAATACAGCAAATAATAAACCGATACATATTACCTCATACTGATGTAACTTCTTCTTCAAACGATTTCCTCCTACTATGAAAAAATGCGATTTCTACTTTAGAAACCGCATTTTCTTACTTATTTACCTTTTGTTTTTAGCTCTGTCCAGTAACGATCATAGTCTTTTAACTTATCGTCTACATCAACAAGCCATTCTGTACGATCTAACTCTTCTTTCGTTAAGAAAATCATGTGATTATCACGGTATTCTTTACTATGAAGAGGATGAGCTTTTTCATTTGGATTACTGTAACCAATTGACTCATAGTTTTTCACACTTACTTTTTCATCAAGTAAGTAGTTCATAAACTTCTCAGCAAGCTCTTTATGTTTTGCACCTTTTGGAATTGCTAACGTATCAGCCCAAATTGTGCCGCCTTCTTTTGGTACAACGTATTCTACATCTTTATTATCTTTTGCGATAAATGCTGCATCTCCAGACCAAACTGTTCCGATCCAAGCATCTTCTGTAATGAATTTTTGTTTAATGTTATCTGTATCAAATGCTAATAAGTTTGGAAGCAGCTTCTTTAAATCATCTGCTGCTGTCTTTAACTCTGCATCTTCTTTTGTACTGTTTGAGAACCCGTGCTTCTTAAGACCCACTCCTAATACTTCACGAGAATCGTTTAATAACGTTACATGTCCTTTATATTTCTCATTCCATAAGTCAGCCCAGCTTGTAGGTGCTTCTTTCACATACTTTTTATTGTATGCAATCCCTGTTACACCCCAAGTGTACACTAAAGAATATTTATTCTCTGGATCAAACGCAGGTGTTTTGAAATTAGAAACCATGTTTTCGATATTTGGGATATTCTTTTTATCTAACGGCGCTAATAAATCCATTTTTGCCATTGTTTTAACCATGTAATCAGATGGTTGAATTAAATCATACTTTGCGCCACCAGCTTGTAATTTCGCAAGCATTTCTTCGTTACTTGCGTACTTATCATAGTTAATTTTCACATTATACTTCTTTTCAAAATCTCTTAGCACTTGCTCATCAAAATTGTCAGCCCAGCTATAAATATTTAATTCTTCTTTCTTTTCACCACAACCAGCAAGCACACCAGCAACAAGGCTAAAGCTAATTGCTGCGCCAGCTATTCTTTTCATTAATTTCATCGGTTTATTACCCCCTCGTACTTTCTATATCGTTCGTATTATAAAGGAAGGTGTCCTCCAGAGTTTTCTTCACCATCTGCACCTTTGTTACGGAAGATTTCAGATAGAACCATTAATCCTACGATAGCAACAATTAAAATTGTAGAAAGAGCATTAATTTCTGGTGATACTCCGCGCTTAACCATACTGTAAATGTATAATGGCAATGTTGTTGATCCTGGTCCTGATACGAAGAAACTAATTACAAAATCATCAATTGATAATGTGAATGTTAATAATGCTGCTGAAATAACTCCCGGTGCAATTGCTGGGAACGTTACAAAACGAAACGTTTGCCAAGGCGTTGCTCCTAAATCATTTGCAGCTTCTTCTAAGTCACGTCCCATACTTGAAAGACGCGCAGCTAAAATAACAACAACAAACGAAATACTAAATGTAATATGTGCAATAATAATCGTTGTTTGTCCAAGTTCCATTCCTAGCTGACTGAAAAGAATTAGTAAAGATAATCCCATTAAAATATCAGGAATTAAAATTGGTAAATATACAAGGCCATTAATAGCCCCTTCGAAACGATATTTATAACGATGTAAAGCAATCGCAAAGAATACACCAAGTACCGTTGTCACAATCGTTGTTATAACTGCAATCGTAATACTATTTACAAATGCATCAATAACATCTTGTTTTTGAAATAAATCTGTATACCAATGGAATGTAAAACCTTCCCACTCCGCATTAATGCGAGAGTCGTTGAAAGAATAGACCATTAAAACCATCATTGGAAAATACAAGAATAACAAAATTAACCAAGAATAAGAAACTAAAAACTTCTTCATCTTTGCCTATTCCCCTCCGTTCTCATTATATTTATATACTTTCGTTGCACGATAATATAAGTAAATTAACAGAACAGAGAATAGAACAACGATAATCGATAACGCAGATCCAAACGGCCAGTCACGTGCACCTAAGAATTGGTTTTGAATAACGTTTCCGATTAATGCTACTTTCGATCCGCCCATCACGTCTGATACAACAAACATTCCGATAGAAGAAACGAATACTAAAATAGAACCAGTCGCAATTCCTGACATTGTCATCGGCACTGTTATATTCCAAAATGCCTTTATTGGTGTTGCTCCTAAATCATAAGCCGCTTCTAGCTTACGCTTATCCAGCTGCTCAATTGCTGCATACACTGGTAAAATCATAAATGGTAATAAAGAATAGACCATTCCGAGTATTACAGAAGGCGTATTATATAATAAATTTAACGGTTCACTAATAATGCCGAGTTTTAATAACAACGTATTCACAAGACCTTGTGAACGTAAAATAACAATCCATGCGTATGAACGAACAAGAAAGTTAATCCAAAACGGGATCGTTGCCAATAATAAAAGAATAGAACGATATTTGCGGTCAACAATTGTAATTGTATACGCAAATGGATAACCAATTAATAAACATATTACTGTAGTAATAACTGCAATCTTAACAGTTTCCCATAACGTTCCTAAGTACAATGGATCAAACACACGGGATATATTCTCCAGCGTAAATTGCATTTCTACTGTCCCGTAAGCTCCGCGCTGCATGAAGGCGAATCCTAATACGAATACGAGCGGGATTAGGAAGAAAATTAACAGCCACGCGACTGTAGGTAGTGCGAGTAATTTCCCTTTTTTCAATTTAAGGTCACCTCGTCCTCTTGCTCCCAGCCTACATATACATTATCTCCAATGCTCCACTGCGCTGCCTCTTCAGCAGTTTGATATGCCATTAGTAATTCTGATGTTTTCTCATCACGTACATAAAGCTTCTCCATATTTCCGACAAACTCGATATCTTCAATATGTCCAAGATGGTATTCTTTTAAAATTGGTTCTTCAACCGAACGTACTTTCACATTTTCAGGGCGAATTGCTACATAGCCTTCCCCATTTTTCACAATATTATTTTCACCGATGAATGTCGCAACGAACAATGTTTTCGGCTTATTATAAATTTCTTTCGGCGTTCCAATTTGTTCGATATGTCCTTTATTCATAACGACGATACGATCGCTCATGCTCATTGCTTCTTCTTGATCGTGCGTTACGTATATAAACGTAATTCCTAAATTACGTTGTAAGTTTTTCAATTCACGTTGCAAGTCTTTTCGTAACTTAAAGTCAAGCGCTCCAAGTGGCTCATCTAATAGTAATACACGCGGATTATTTACAATCGCTCTTGCAATTGCAACACGCTGCTGTTGTCCACCAGAAAGCTTAGCAGGTTTACGATTACGGAACTCAAGTAACTGCGTTAAACGCATTGCCTCTTCAGCACGCTCTTTCTGCTCTGCTGCTGATACTTTCTGCATTTTCATACCAAAACAAATATTCTTCTCTACTGTCATATGTGGGAATAGTGCGTAATGTTGGAACACTAGGTTCATATGACGCTTATATGGCGGCAAATCGTTAATTCTTTCATCATCTAATAAAAGATTCCCTTTAGTTGGAGTTTCAAATCCTGCGATCATACGAAGTAAAGTCGTTTTCCCGCAGCCACTCGGCCCTAAAATTGTTAAAAACTCTCCCTCTTTAATATCTAAAGAAAGAGGTGGGATAATCACTTGATTTCCAAAATGTTTTTCAACTGCTTCAACTTTAATAATCTTTTTCATTTTCCCGTCCTATCTACCTTAAATTTTAAATTTTTATATTCATGAATAAATATTTATGTTCTATAGACTATTTTTTGTTTCGATCCAAACAAAAATGGTTATTTAGCAAGCGTTCGTTTCTATTCTTTATGTAGTATGTTTGATTCATTTTCGCATGATACATAACGTCGAACAGAAAAACCCCTTCCATTGCGAAGGGGCTATTATCATACGGCTACGCCTACTGATAAACACCATCATCATTTTAACAACTTTCGTATGAATTTTAAAGCACTTTTTGTAGAAGAGTAACGAATTTTCATGTCGAATGCTGTAGATTGGGCTAAAATGCTTTTATAATGTGAAAAAGTCCGAAAACTTTCTTCCCCATGATAACCCCCTAATCCACTACTTCCAACACCCCCAAAAGGTAAATATGGCGTGGCAAGATGGTAGACAACATCATTAATACAGCCTCCACCATATGAAATATTACTCGTCACTTTCTTTTGTACTTCTTTATCTTCCGAAAATACATATAACGCTAACGGCTTCGGATGTTGCTGGATTGTGCCAATTACATCTTCTATATTGTCGTACTCTATGATTGGTAAAATCGGACCAAAAATTTCATCTTCCATAACAGCATCTTGCCATGTAACATCCGCTAGTACTGTCGGTTCAATATGTAATGTATCTTTCTCATAGTTTCCACCAATTACGACTTGACCATCTTGTAAAAATCCACATAATCGTTCAAAATGACGCTCACTTACAATACGCACATAATTTTCATTTTGCAAAGGTTCTTTACTATACTGCTCTGTGATTTCATGTCGCAGTGCCTCAACTAGCTGTTCTTTCACGGAAGAATGCACGTACATATAATCAGGCGCTACACATGTCTGCCCTGCATTTAAAAACTTACCCCAAACAATTCTTCTTGCTGTCATCTCTATCTTTGCATCTTTATGTACAATACAAGGACTTTTCCCGCCAAGTTCTAACGTAAGCGGCGTCAACTGTTTCGCTGCTGCTTCCATTACAACTTTTCCAACGCCAACACTACCAGTAAAGAAAATATAATCAATTGGTTCCCTCAGCAAAGATGTACTCTCTTCAACGCCACCTTCTACTACCGCTACAAGCTCTTCTGGGAATAATTCACCTAACATTCTCTTAAGCACTTTTGAAACGCTTGGCGTTAACTCTGACGGCTTTAAAACGATTGTATTTCCAGCTGCAAGTGCTCCTACAAGTGGTGCAATTGCTAATTGAAAAGGATAGTTCCACGGTGCAATAATAAGCGTCACACCATACGGCTCTGGCACTACTTTTCCTTTTGATCCAAAATGAGTGAGTGCTGTTCGAACTCGCTTCGGTTTACTCCACGATGACATATGTTTCAATTGAAAGGAAATTTCTTTTAATACATATCCAACTTCCGTTGTAAACGACTCGTGAACTGACTTATTTAAATCTAATTTCAATGCCTGAAATATTTCTTCTTCAAAACGCTGAATGCCTTCATAAAGCTTCTTCAAATTATTCTTTCTCATTTCGATGCTTCTCGTATGCCCTTTTAAAAAATATTCCTTTTGCCTACTTACAATAGAGGTAATACTCATTCACTCACCTTCTCCCACTATTTTTATCCAATTCTTTCATTATTTATATAGACTTCATATATAACAAATTTCTATTC
This sequence comes from Bacillus sp. S71, assembly GCF_016625265.1. Classification (NCBI taxonomy): domain Bacteria; kingdom Bacillati; phylum Bacillota; class Bacilli; order Caryophanales; family Bacillaceae; genus Bacillus; species Bacillus sp. S71. Next base: position 92,357 of record NZ_JACVUW010000006.1, read on the forward strand.
TTAAAGTTACATTATATATGACTTTTTCAGCTATATAAAATTCATTGCTCACAAAAAAACTACCGAAAGAAAATCTCTCGGTAGTTTCACAGTATTAACGATATAAACGAACAGCACCTGCAGAATTATCATCAGCTTGTCCTACTACTTCAAACTTCAGACCAAGCTTCGGTAAAATACGTCCTGCATCTGGAATCTGTTGATTAATATACGTTTTCGAATCATCAAATTTCGGTACACCCGCTAAGCCATCATACGTATACGTTCCACGCGTTGGAGATACAACTTTCCAAGCTGGCGTTTTATCGAATGAGAATGCAGCATCAGCGATTTGGAATCGTGTACTACTTTCAATTGTCGGTTTACCATTTAAAGTCCCTACAATTGCTTCTGGATGAGAATCAACTACACCAAGGAAACCATGTCCTGGATGTAAACCAACCCAGTTATCTGCGTAAGCTGAGTCTGCATACCATACAACCATACCTGAGTTATATTCTGGACCGCGAGCAAATTTCAATGCGCTATCTGATCCAGTATGGTTTCTCCACTCTACGTAGTAATTATGTTTTTTCTTCTCTGTTCCGCTAGATACAACGAAACCATCTAATTTTAATTGTGGTGTACCTTCTGCATCATCAGAGAATACTACTTTACCATCCACTGTTAATGAAGCATTATCAAGTAGGAAACCATTTAATGCTAAACCACCATCCGTAATGTACTCAAACGTTAATTTTACTTTTTTACCTTTGAATTGACTTAAATCATATGATTTGTCAATCCATTTTCCATTTGTCGAATCTGCATTTCCATTATTTGCTTTCTCGCCAAGTCTTTCAATTAACGTTTTTTGACCATCTTCTGTTACAGCATGTACTTCAAGGAAATCATACTCTGCTTCGATTTCATATAACGATTTGAAATCAAATTTCGCATTCGTTGCATTCGTTAAATCGAACAGTGGTGTTTCTAACGTTGTATGAAGATTGTCACCTTTTGTACTGTAGTAATACTGTTTACCAAATGCTGGTGCAATTGTTTTTACATCTTTATCTGGTAAGTTAACACGAATCATACCTGGACGGTTAGATTTCGTAACACTTTGATCTAAATATGTTGCTAGACCGATACCTTTATTTAATTTCTCGTAATCTACTTCTACGATATTTGCCCAGTTACCACCGATTGTTTTTTGGAAAAACTCTTTATTTTGTGGTGAGAAACTCGTCGGTGTTGTTCCAGCGATTTTACCTGCCCAGCTGCCGCCACTCATAACAGACCAAGCTTGAATTGGCTCACCATGACCCGTATAGTCTGTATCATACTCATCTGGAAGACCTAAATCATGACCATATTCATGCGCGAATACACCAACTGCGCCATCTTCTGGTTCAATTGTGTAGTCGAATGCTGCCATCTTTCCGCCCCAATATGGAACTTTCGCTTGTGTACCTTCAATTGCGAATGGTTTTGGTCCAACTGTCCAGCGATGTGACCAAATTGCATCATCACCTAATTTACCACCGCCAGCTTCTTGTCCAACACCCGCATGAATAATCATTAAATGATCGATTAAACCGTCAGGTTGATTTTGATTTCCATCACCATTTACATCGTATTGATCGAACTGATCAAACTGTGATAAATCAAGACCGCTATCTACAGCTGCCTTTAATGCATCTTTTACTAGATCACGTGGTCCTTTTGGTCCTTTATTATCATGACCTGTAGCAGCATCTGCACCGTAATCAGCAGCTTTCCCAGGAACTGTTAACCATTTTGTAACTGTTCCATCCACTGTGTAACTACCACCGGATTGCTCTTCGTAATATTGTTTAAACGTTTCGATTTTGCTACCATCCTCTAATGCGAATGGCTCATTACCAAATAACATTTTTTCATAATGTTCTTTGTTAAAATCGTCAGTATACATATAACCAGGTTCTTTATCAATATTGTTATGTTTAAAGTCAGCGTACTCTACAAGTAAAACGAGTACTTTATCTTTACGAACTTCACCGTTATATTCTTTTCCCTTTGCTGGAGAAGTTGGTACTTTACCATTTAGACCACCCTTAACTGGGCCTGTCGCTGCAGGTGTCCCTGTTGCTGGCTGATTTAGTTTTTCTTTCGTGTCTGCTTTCGCATCTTTCACTTTCTTTAAAAAGTCAGATGCTTCTTTCGTAAGTTGATCCCCATTTGTTGCTTCTTTCCCAGGATTTTCACCCTTTTTGTTCTCTACATACTTTTCAACAGCTTTCTTTGTTTCTTTCTCTGAAGCTGAAGAATCAATTACCCCACGTTTTTTCAGTGCATCTGCTAAACGTTCTTCTGGAATTAAATGATCATCGACTGGGCTCGTAGCTGTTTTATTCACAGGTGTTTCAGCATATGCAGATTGAGTGCCAGCTCCGAATGAAAGGCCTAATACAGCTGTTAAAGCGATTGATGACAAAACTTTGAACGGTTTCTTGTTCATCCCATATTTCCTCCCCTAATAAATAATATGTATTACAAATTGAATTTTATTAAAAATTCAATATTTTTTCAATATTTAGTCATATTATGTAATGTTTTTAATATATTTGTAAAAATTTCATAGTTAGCATACGAATATATCACAATTCAACAATGTTTTCTGAAAATATTGAAAGTTTTTATCGAACAATTTATAATTTCCATAGAGGGAGTTTAATGGGGATTTTATCTTTGTTTCATCTACAAAATATTTGATAATTCACTATATAAAACACAAAATCCGATTGCATTATCATGTATTCTGTAGCAGCAATTATGACCGATAATTAGGGAGGAATTACATTTGTACAAAGATAAGACAGACGCACTGGATCAAGAATGGATTGATTTAATACTTGAAGCTCTAGATGCTGGTATCGCCATGCAAGACATTGAGCAATTTTTCCAACGTATGAAGCCATCCAGTCAGGCTCAATAGGTTTGTTCTTTTTAACGAAGTTTATGTTATAATAATGACATCATAAGACAACTACATATTGATAGAAAGGTGCGCAAATATGATTGGAGAACGTATAAAACGCCTTCGTTTACAAAAAGGGATTTCATTAACTGAACTTGCCGAAAAAGCTGGCGTTGCTAAATCTTACATTAGTTCTATAGAACGAAATTTACAAAAAAACCCTTCCATTCAGTTTCTTGAAAAAATCGCAGCAGTTCTACAAATTCCAGTTGATACTTTACTTCATGATGAAACAACAAAGGAAACTAACCTAGACTCCGAATGGACACAACTCGTTAAAGATGCAATGAACTCTGGTGTCTCCAAAGAACAATTTCGTGAATTTCTTGAATTTACAAAGTGGAAGCAAAATCAAAAATAATAATAGAAAGAAGTGCTTACAACCAGCACTTCTTTTTCTTTATAAAAAAAAGCGGGAATACCCGCTTTTTTATTATTTTTCTTCCCCAGCTTCTTGGTTAGCATTGAATGTCCATTCTAAATTCAATGTATCACCTTGGAAGATATTTTGGTCTTTTCCATCATCTACAAATTCAAATTGCACCCATAGATAATCCTCTGTACCAGCTGCTAATCCACCCTTTTCTCCCCACTCAGGAGCAAAGATGTCTTTAGCTAAAAGATCTGGATCCACATTTTGTAAGTCTGCTAAAGTTGTTTCGTATACAGGCTCACTTTGTTTATCCCAGTTCCAAAGGAATTTTACTTTAACGTGCTTACCAAAGTCTTCACCAGCATTATCACCTTTTGCATCTTTAACAGTATACTTTGTTGCTAATTTAACGTCTTTAATAGTTAACGAACCGCTGTTTTGTAATAAGAACTCTTTCTTAACAGAATCCCCTGGTTTTAAATCTTTAATATCTACAAGCGTCTTAGGGTTTAATGTAAGGTCTAACGTCCCAGCTGCAAATGTATTGTTTGATACTTCTTTATCGCTAAAGAATGCAAATGTTCCTCCACCAATTAAAGCTAACCCCAATGCTGCTGATGCAACTCCCATACCTAATTTCTTTTTCAGACTCACAATCAATTCCCCCTAGCTTTTTTTTATATTTTTATCACTTATTTTTCAATAAGAGATGTAAAGAAAACTATATTAGCTTAGCTAATATGTGTTCTTTTTTAAAAACCTTATGTTCATTATAACGAACAAACCTATATAAACACAACACATATTTATTAATATTTTCAGTTATTTTTATTTCTCAATATTATTTAGACTTTTCAGAAAAACGAATGATAATTTATATCTTTTTTCACACTCAAATCATTTAATACTATAAGAAAAAGCAAAACAAAGAGGTGAGGGCTAACTTTCCCTCACACTCGTATAAATATTACTAGTCTTGCTTATTCGTTCACACTCTCTTACAACACATTCTTGTTTTCTGGCTGTTTCACTAAAGCAGTTACTCCGCTTTCTTCTGCTCTTCTAGCTTTTTCTGTTCTTCCGCTTTCTTTTGCTCTTCTACTTTTTTCTGTTCTTCTACTTTCTTCTGTTCTTCGGCTTTCTTTTGTTCTTCGGCTTTCTTCTGTTCTTCTACTTTCTTTTGTTCTTCTACTTTCTTCTGTTCTTCTGCTTTCTTCTGTTCTTCTGCTTTCTTCTGTTCTTCTACTTTCTTCTGTTCTTCTACTTTCTTCTGTTCTTCTACTTTCTTTTGTCCTTCTACTTTCTTTTGTCCTTCCGCTTCAATTGCAACGTTTAATTGTTGCTGAAGAGCCTGAATTTGCTCATCAATAGCTTTCAAGCTAATTTCTTTCTCAATATAGTCACGTTTCTCTTTGATACTGCGAAAGCCTTCATTTACATATACGGACACTTGCTGCATCGACTCATCTTTATTTACCTTTAATTCTTCTTGTATTTGATTGTAAGGAGCTTCTATTTCAGTATATACATTTTGCAGAGCTTCCTTCTCAGCAACAATTTTCTCACGCCCTTGTTGCCATACAGAAATCGCCTGTTTTATTTCTTCAATAGAAGTTGCTTTCGATTTTCCCTTCATCGTTCCATACTCACGCTCAATAAACTGTTTATGTTTCTCAGATTGCTCTTTTAACGTATTAACTGTTTTCGGAAATATAATTGCTGTAGAAAACGTCGCTTCTACTTTCGTTTCATGAATGAACGCCGCTTCTGTATGCGTCATAATTTGAGATCCTAAATAAAACGTAATAGAACACATACACGGCAATATAAGCATCTTTTTAAAATTACGCGGTCTTTTCAGCATCTTAATCTCTCCCATCGAACATTACGTTCTTTATACAGAACATTATCTATATTATAGTAAAGAACTATTAAAATTGATAGACAAATACTAGAAAAATAGAAAAAGGGCTATCCATGTGATAGCCCTTTTTGTTATTATCTTTCTTCACCTGCTGTTTGTTGTGCATCAAACGTCCAATTTAATTGTAACTTATCGCCTTGGAATTGATTTTGATCTTTTCCATTATCAACGAACTCAAATTTCACTTTGAATTTATCAGATTTACCTGCTGAAATACCTTTTTCATCCCAGAACCAAGCCGATAAATCATTATCTACAGCTGTAAGTGTGTCACCTTTTAATTTATCTAAAGTAGTTTGTTTCACAATTGTCTCATGCTTATCTACATTTTTTAAGAATGTTACTTTAATATGTTTACCAAAATCATCTTTATTATCTTTCTTTACATCTTCTACATTATAATCTGTTTTCAGTAAAACCTTTTTAATATCTAAAGAGCCTTTATTTTCTAGTTTAAATTCTTTTTCAATTGTATCCCCAGGTTTTAAATTCGATACGTTAACAACTGTTGATGGATTTAATGCTAAATCCAGTGTCCCAGCCGCAAATGTATTGTTTGACACTTCTTTATCACTGAAAAATGCAAATGTTCCTCCACCAACTAACGCTGCTCCTAGTACTGCTGATGTAATACCCATTCCTAATTTTTTCTTTAAAGTCATGTCCATATCCCCTTAATATATATATATTTGTTAACTTCCTAAACGGAAAGTATAACCAAACGAACTAGACGGATTGTTCTACTTTTTTATCTTTCTTTTCTCCGTCAATGCTACGAATAGCCCCAAAAATAGAAATCGCGGAATATCCAAGTAAAAAGACTCCTGGAATAATAAGAAGTAATGCTGCTCCCGCTTTTGAATTCGCATAATTCAGTAAATAACCAACGTACGGAACTGTAATATCTGCATACTTTCCAACTACATTTTCTGCAAGTACTGGCTCTAAATCTGGTCCGTTGTTGTTATCCCCTTTTGTTTCATACATTACTTTTCCATTTGTATCTTTCACACCGATAATACGGTGAGTGATAATTTTTTGATCTTTCTCTTTAAAGGTAATAACATCACCTTTTTGATATTTAGAACCATCTTTGTTTGGTTCTATTGCAATGATTGATCCCGTTAAAAACGTCGGCTCCATTGATCCTGAAAGAACGCTCTTAAATTGATATCCCATCACTGTCGGATCACCACCGCTTGCTTTTGAAGAAATAACTACAAAAGCTAAAAAAACCATCAATGCAAATAAAACAAATGAGATCGCGTTGCTAATTATCTTCCATATTAATTTCATCGTCTCTCTCCCTCTCCGTTGTTTTATATTATTTGAAGTATGCAATGTTCATTTACTCTCGTTCTTTAACAAGAACACAAGTAAATGATATAACGAACTTTAAGTTATTGCAATAAGAAAATTTACAATTATTAGTTAAATATCTTTTTAGCATATAAAAAAGACTGTGACAAAATCTCTCCACAGCCTTTTTACTACTACGTTATTTTTCTTCTGATTTCATTCCTTTTGTATTTCGGCGCAACACTACATATAAAATTGCTCCAAATAATACAATCGCACCTATCCCAACACTTATTACTTTCACATTTGAGTCTTTTACTTCAGGCATAGTTGTATCTTTTTTAGGCATCGCAAAAGTGACATCTTCTGTTGAAAGAACATTTACCGTCGCAATTGTTTGATTATTTTTCGTAATATCAACTGCACCAACTACCTCACCACGATGTATTCCTTTATGATATAAAGATTCTTTATCTAATGAAGCCGCCCGGAAAATAGTTTTCACATTTTTCCCTTCATCTTTCTTAAGCATAAGCTCCGCACTTTGTTCCAACTCAGAATTAACATCTTTATTTAAATATGTTGTTTTTTGATGCCAATTATGTTTATCAAGCACCATTTGCTTCGTAAATTGACCGAAAGAATATTCCGCCATCTGCTTCAAATCTTCATAAATTTCAGGTCTTTGAGAAGCCATTACTACGCTTATAATACGGTTTCCATCTTTCTCATTTAATAAAACAAGTGTATTACGTGCTTCATTCGTAAACCCTGTCTTACCGCCAATGCTATATGGATTTTCAAAAAAATTAGATTTATTAAAAATAGACACCGTCTGCCTAGACGTCGTAACTGTCGTTCTTTTCGTATTCATCGCTTGTAAAATTTCAGGATACTTTTGCACACCCTTCGTAATCATAGCCATATCATACGGCGTCGTATAATGGTTCGGATCATGCAGTCCATTCGGTGTTACAAAGTGGCTATCTTTCGCCCCTAATTGCTTCGCTTTCTCATTCATCATATTAGCGAAATTCTCAACACTCCCGCCAATCCGCTCCGCAATCGCATACGACACATCATTCGCACTCAGCACCATTAAAATCATAAGCGCAGTATTTCTATTAATTGTCTCTCCAGGTTGAAACTCAATTTGATAATTACTCTTCTCTTGATCTAATGCTAATTGTGAAAATGTAAATTGATCCTCTGGCTTTGTATGCTCCATGAGTAAAATCGCTGTTAACACCTTCGTCGTACTAGCAGGATATGCTCGGTGATATGCGTTTTTATCATACAAAACATCTCCTGTTTTCGCATCAATTGTCGTTGCAAACTGACTAAAAACATTCGGTCCTTCCGCAGGTGGTGGTGCAACTTGTTCTGGATTTACTCCAATATTCGTCTCAGCACGCAATGTTATGGGCGTCAAAAAAAACGAACAAATAACTGTAATAAAAACCAAAATTTTCTTAAAATTTACCATATGACTCTCCCTTTTCCATTTACTCCTTAACAAAATAATAAATCTACCAATCATATGTAATTTGTATTATATTGGAAGAAATTTCACTATTTTTTACTATATCATACTTTTAAGATAAAGAACATAAATATACAATAAAAATAAGAAGGAATTACTCTTTCTTATCCTTCTCATCAATCAACGAATCTATTAACTTTTGACTAGCTTCCTCGGGCGTAATCTCATCTGTTATTCCCATAAACGACCAACCTTTAGAATCAACCCACTCAACAAACTCTTGTAAAAATTCATCATGTGTAACATCCACATCAAGAATCGATCCATTAATCGAAATCGTTCTATTTTTAGACACGCGCATCTTGAACGTTTTTCTTACCATTACAACTTTTCTCCCTCTACTTCTGAATATTTATAAAGTGAAACTTTCATCAACCCTCACGAATCGGACTTTTACGGGCATTCCGACCCGAACCTAACTTCTTTACTTTTGCTGAATTTCGAGGTAAGGGATCTTACTGCCCGCAAATAGCGAGATAAAATAATCATGTATCTCTGTTATACATGATTTTCAGTAAATTGTAAAAAGGATATATTGGCCAATTTAAATAGCAAAAATAAAAATCTCTTACCTACGTAAACGTAATACGACATACAATCGCTCATAAATTATTAAATAAATCCATAAAAATATACACTTTAAAACATAATTGAGTAAGCCATTCTAGTCTTTTGGAAGATATTATCTAAAATAGTATACTAAACGGATAAAGGATATTTGAATAAAGAAACTGAGGCCCTCTATTTAGCTGGATTCTTAAGTTGTAGACTTAAAGACTGATGCCTGAATTCATATTTAATTTCTATTTCTGTACATCATATCGTAAGAAAGAAGGTAGTACTGTGAAAACAACAGAAAATTTTACTGACAGGGCCGATATATATGCAAAATATCGCCCTAGTTATCCTAATGAATATATTGATTACTTGCTTTCAGCTAACCAACTGAAAGGGAATCGGATTGTGGCTGATATTGGTTCAGGTACGGGGATATTTAGCCACCAGCTGCTTAAAAGTGGTTTACATGTTATTGGAGTTGAGCCAAATGATGATATGAGAAAGATGGCTGAGCAATCATTAAAACTATATTCTCGTTTTCAATCCATAAAAGCAACTGCTGAAAATACCACTTTAAAAGAAAATAGTGTAGATTTAGTAACTGTTGCCCAAGCATTTCATTGGTTTGATAAAGAGGCTTTCAAAATCGAATGCCAACGAATTTTAAAACAAAAAGCAAATGTTGCACTTGTTTGGAATAGTAGAGATTTAACTAGTCCACTTATTAAAGAGAATGCAGAAATTTGCCAGAAAACCTGTCCAAACTTTAAAGGCTTTAGCGGTGGAATAGATGAAACTCCAGAAGTATTTAACAACTTTTTTAAAGATGGAAAGTATGATTTTAAAGAATATCAAAATGATTTACTTTTTGATTATGAAGGGTTTTTGGGAAGGAATTTATCAGCATCTTATGCTCCGAAAGAAAATGACGAACAGTATAAAAACTTTATTTTTCTCCTATCAGAGCTATTCGAAAAATACAGTAAAGATGGAAAAATTATTCTCCCGAATTTAACACGAAGCTATCTAGGCAATGTATAAACAGCCTGATACAAAGAGACATTGAACGGAATTAAAACAAGCCTAGCCCCTCCCTGAATGTAGAACGAGGTTAGGCTTGTTTTGCATTTTACCACATCAAATTCAAATGACTTTCGTACAATAAAGTAGAATATATTAGAAAACACCTTAAACTGAGGAGGAACTCAATGGCGCGTTGTACGTATTGTAAAACGAAATGGAAAGTAAAAGATGTATGGTCGCTTCTCATAACATTTGAAAAAGATTGTCCGTATTGTTTTGGGAGGCAATATCTATCAAAGAAAACAGTGAACGCTATGCCAGAACTTATAAGCTTACCTTTACACTTCTTGTTCCCTTTTCTTGTTGATTTGAGTGATGAAGGTCCTTTCAATTGGTATCGGAAATAATATAACCTCTACATCCAAAGACTACTTTCTACTAAATTCGCTTCTCATCATTATCCCTTCATACATTACTCTCATAATCGCTTATACTTTCCCTTTTGAAGATCCCGTAGCTCAGCAGAAAGGGCGTCCCCTGGACAAGGTTTATCAATTATGACTTTAATAAACGATGATATATGTATACTATTAAACATAAAAAATAAGCATTAGGTTCCAATCAAATATTAATTGAAACCCAACAATGCTTGTATTCTGTAATTCAGAATACAAGCATTGTTTTTTATTATGCATTTTTGCATATAGTATGATTTTCTCTTGTAAATAGATAATAATGGTATATAATAAAACCAATGTTTTACCAATAAAAGGTAATGAAGAGACGTGTGATAAGTAAATAACCAAAACGTATTAACAGATTTGTTCTATGTAAATCATGATACATATATGGAATCAAAACTATGAAATTTTATGTAGAGATTAGATTACTACAAGATGAAAGATTCATAGCAAATGCACTCGAGGAAAAAAGTGTTCGATTAGATTAATGTTATAAAACTACTTAATGTGATATCTATGGAACGAATTGAGAATATACTTAGGGGGAATTTCAAGTGAAAACATTTGGTAAAGTATTATTAACAGGAGCTTTAGCTTTAGGCGGTTTAACAGCTATGAACATTGATACACCAAAGGCACATGCTGACGGAGCAAGCGAGTTCTGTCGTTATATTTGTGGTCCTAGCGAAACGTTGAATGGTGTTACAGTTCAAGTACACGCTACAGAATATAGCTTTGGTCAAAACGTAATTGCAAGAATTACAAATGAACGAGCTGAAGATATTCATTACAATGTCAGCATCGAGAAAAAATATGGCGATAACTGGGGAGAATATGATACTTTCTTCCATTGGCAAAATCAATGGGTTCCAGCTGGAAGTAATGATGAAATTTCTACTTTCACAGGATATGGCGAAAACATTTCAGACAATGGAACATATCGCTATAAAGTTGAAGTTGTAAGTGCTGACGGTTCTGTAGATACAATTTACACAGCAGGAATGACAGTTACAGGACGATAACTCATGAACGAGCCACATTATTTATGATTGTATTTTTGAAAATATCATTGATAATCGCGGTGATATTATTATTAAAATAAGCTCTTCGGGGCTTATTTTTTATATAAAAATTGGAATGATAATATCCAGAAAATTAAATCTTTACACCATTAAAGTTTGTTGTTATTATAGGAATACATTAAATGTTACAATATTCAATAAATTATACAAATCCTTCGATTACACGAATGAAATGAAAACACATTGCTGATCGTAATATTTATAGTTGGGATCCCGTAGCTCAGCAGGGAGAGCGCCACCTTGACAGGGTGGAGGTCGTGAGTTCGAGCCTCTCCGGGGTCATAAAACCTAATAGTATCAAGGCTTAAGAGAGTATTCTCAAAAGCTAAAACTGTGGAGGTCTCCATCAGACACCACAAGTTAAAAGAGGACTACTTCTAGTCAGCAAACCAGCTGACTCAGGGGTAGTCCTCTTTTTGTTTCCATAAAACTGAGAAAGGACTGAAAAGAAAATGCTACTTAAGTTTGCTATGAAGAATTTCAAGGAGGAAAAAGAGTTCGCTAATCTGTCCCCCTCGTACAATTGTAGTTAGCATACGAGCTGGAAAAATCTCTGAAACTCTTAGTTTTAATCTAGACGAATTAACTGAGGAGGTAAACAACGATACGTTTAATAGATAATACCTGCCGGGTCGACTCGAACATCCTAATTTAATGATACCCTAATTAGTACTTCTATACAAAAATCAAGCAGGGATTTCTCCCTGCTTCTGTTAATTGCTTTTATTGAGAAGATTAGCCACCAATATTCTTATCTGCCATTCTATACAATTTATATCTATTTCGTCCTCTTCTTTTTCCGATTTCTAAATATAATCTCTAACGCTACTACTGTGATGAATCCAACAGTTAGTTGTATGCTTGTAAATAGCAACTTATCATTTAGCGGAATATCAGGTGCACTCCACAGCAGCACTGGAGGAACAAGTATGCCAATGATTACAATAGCTCTCATTATCTTTCCCATTTTGTTTCCCCTATCGTATTTTTAAAATCTATATGTATTTTCCAACTAACCTATAATTCTACTAATTTCTCACGTAGAATCAATTCACTCTCAGTCATATACCCTCTATGCATTTCCTCTACAATCTTATCGTGATTAAAACATAATACTTTTTCATCCCCAAGATAGCCAACTGGGTAAGGAACACCTACGTAATCAAAATCACGTTTATCTGCTGATACAACCATTCTTCCAATAATCATTACAATTTGTTCTATATCTTCTAGCTTAACTACTGTTCCGATTGGTAAAAGTTTCATAGTTATTCTCCTTTTCTTTTCTTTTTAATAATATAGTCTATTAAAGTAAGTCCACCTAACCCGATTGCACCATAAACAAGCATGCCGAATGTATGTACCATCTTTTCTTTTAATGAAAATGGAGCTATTAGCCCTGCAATGATTACAATTACAATTGCTATCATCATTACGATTCTCGCAATTTTTATCATCATACTACTCCTTTGTATTCTTCTCAAATTTAGCAAAAAAACCTCCGCCATGAGCTTTACCAAAGTATGCACCCATCTCTTGACCGAGGTGTATTTTAGCCCCTCCAGTACCAAACCCATATTCTAAACGAACTGTTAAATCATGATCCTTAAAAAATGGGATAAAGTCTGGAATATCAATTTTTTCAAATAAAACTTCATATTTCTGTGCTGTAACTTCCGCTCCTAACTGAAAAGTATACTCATCTATTCCAACAACAGCAGATGCATCTGCAAACTTTTGTGTAACTGTTGCTTTTTCTGCAAAACCGCTATTTATTTCTTTTTCTATTGAGTCCTCAAAAAGAGAAGCACCAACTTTAAACCCTACTACCCCCCCTCCTGCAACATCACTAATAAATGTCTTTTCATCCATTGGAACACTGGTCTCTAAGGAGCCATTTCCCCCTTTAAAAGTAAGCTTTGTTCCTTTCGAAATCTCATATTCACCTTTTATCAATGAACCTTCTGCTTTCATTCCCACTCGATTTCCTTCTGCTAATTTAAAATCACCTGTTAAAGTTTCGTAATCCCCTTTAAAAGGTTTCCCAGTTAAAATACTGGAAGCCAACGCAATAGCAACATCCATGTTATCTACTTGTTCAAATTTATTAGCAGAATCAAGAAGAAACTTCTCAAGTGGCTCCAATATGATTATAAATTGTGCCATCTTAAAGGATGAATCACGGAAATCCGTATTAAATTTCATATAGGTTGAGCCCAACCAATTACTAGAAATCATATCAATATCTCGTTTTAGTCGCTCCTGTGTTGCAGTTGCATTCGTGATAGTTAATCTAATAGTCCCTGCCACTTTTCGCAACTGTTCAGGAGTAACTTTTATATCCCCCATAGCCATTCCCCTTTTAAATATTTATATAGAATATTTTACCACAATAGAGTTTTTGCAACTACGAATATTTTATATAATCTTAAAAAACAGAATTCTTTTTTCTCCTCAGGGTTATCCTTATGCATTTGTGCTAACTCTGTAATATAACCTACTTTTTTGTATCTTTTTAATGATAATTTCTGCCTGTCCAAATGTTCTTTGATTTATTTCTTCTCTTATTTGCTTCAATGTTTCTCTCGTTCCATCTGGTCCTCTCACATCTATCACGACAGTCTGATGTGAACCTTCGGGCAAATATTTCAATCTATCTTCCAACTGTTTTACTACAATGTTTATTAATGAAAGTCTACCACTAGATTTCATTAATAAACATTGTAGTTTTTAACTTCTATTAAAACATTAAACATTTTTGGTTTTACTTCGTTAAATCTCTGTTAAAATTGTTCTCTACTCGCTCCATTCCATTGTATAGCGATATTCTTAATTTGATTGTATAAGTCATTATGTAAGTATTCTAAGAAGTGCCTGATGTTATTTACTGTCTTTGCAGTCTGTTCTAACCGTTCAGGCGTTACTTTTATCTATACCATTCCTTCTTTACATATTGATTTATTTGTTTCTTCATTATAAATAGCAAAATAAAAACCAGCAACTTTAAGGTTGCTGGCTTAGCTCTTATTCATATTCGAAAAAACAATAACAACTGCTCCAAACAAATAATGCCCTACTACCATCCACATACTCCAATCAAAAATCATAAGCAATAACCAAAGTGATATATTCATAGCAGCAAATAATAAATATAAAATGAAATCTCTCTTTTGTATTGCTCCTCTATTCATCAAAATGCAAGCGGCACCGATAGGGGACAAAATAAAACAAAGGAAAAAGTTTTTCTTAACACCCACGGATACGAAATTACTGTCTGCATATGAATCTCCTTTTCATCATAATACTTGCTTCAACATCGGCCTCACTACCCTATATTTATCACTATAAGCTTCCTTTATGATTAAAGGCGGGTAATCACTTTTTTCTTCCTCAATCATTGTGAATACTTCTGTTTTCTCTTGTAATGTATTAGATTCTTTATTTTTAGTAGGTTTTTTACTTGTTTTAATTTTCTTTGTTACTTCGCCAAGTTTTTGCCCAACCTCTTCTATTTTGGCAGATTCATTCGTAACATAGTATTCTTGTTCGTCCCATACTAACATAGGTGGCACTTGTTCTCGTTTGTTACATATTATATAAGTAGTACTAGCTACAAGTAGTAGACAAGTTAATAAATAGAAGATAGTTTTTTTATTCATATACTACACTCCTTATCTATCATTTCATTGGATTATATAATACAAGTCATTTATAGTAAATGGATTTAGTGGTAATTTTTAGGTTGAATAATAAAGAAAAACCTTACCGCAGTAAGGTTCCGTTTTTACATTCTATAGTGACCGACTTATTAAAACAATCATTACAATAATCGCAATAAACATAATAACTAAACAGCCGATCATTTTATAAAATCCTCGTTTCGTTAACGTCCCGCCTTGAACGTCTTTACGAATAAATAAGAATACAGCTAAAAATAATACAAGCCCAATGCCAAAAGCATACATCATTTGCATATGTTAATCTTCCTTTCTCTCTTCCATCTTAATATCTTTTTGCCAAAACAACAAATGAGATAAAGACGGTACTCATTGTAAGTGCCATAAGTATATTCAATAATTCAGTAGCAGATAGTGTAAGTATTTTTAAGTTTAAGCCGATAGAGAAAAGAAGATAATATGCCGTTAACGCAAAAAAGCTGAAGAACATTCCTTTATAACGAATGAGTTTCATTCGCTCATCTTTTTCTTTAAATTGCGGGTGTAAGTAACTAAGGCAGAAACACATAACCATCATTGCAAGTAACGTATAAGTAGGACTTGGCGGTGCAGAATGCGTCATTATACCTGTTAATATCATAAATCCACTCATAAATAGAAAAATAACACCCATAATTACAAAGTACTTTTGTGAATAATTCATCCCTATTCCCCCTCTTCTTTTCCTTCATAAATAAATACATGTTCTATCGTTGTTTGAAATGTTTTTGCTATTTCAAAGGCTAGCGGAAGTGATGGATCGTATTTCCCCTTTTCAATTGAAATGATGGTTTGTCTGGAAACCCCGAGTTTCTCAGCCAGTTTTTCTTGAGATAGTCCAAATTTCTTTCGGTATTCGACCATTTTATTTTCCAAGGAAATTTCTCCCTCCTCCCATATATCGAGTATATATGTAAAGCAACCTTTACGTCAAGGTTCCTTTACATTTATCCCAATCATTTTTCACTCTATTTATATAGAAGAAACTTGTTCGATTTCAGCACGTCTATTTTGTAATAAAACATGGAACACTGTATGTAATCGTTACTATATTTCCTCCTCACCTTTTTTAAAATTTAATATCTTCATATTTGTTTTATCCTTTTAAAATATTTCATTTATTTCTTTATTTCACGAAATACGTTATTTGTTTTACGGTGTTTTTCGTCATATTTATAGAAACTAACTGTTTATGGAGCATTTTTTATGTTTAGCAACTTTTTTTGTAGAAATCCTTCATTTTCCTTTCGATATTTAACACTATCGAAATAAAGTTTACGATAAATTCATAATTTTTTATTTTTTATACTATATTCCGTTATATTGTTGTATAATATCTATGAAAGCGCTTATTATTTCAATATACATAATTCAAACTGATTTTATCGAAACATTCTAACTATTATACCTATATTTAAATGCAACAATTATAGCTATTAGTATAGGCATACCAAATATATCCACCCCATTTTTCTGTAAAATTACTTTATAACATGAAAGATTAACTTGGGTGATAAGTTATTGTGAATGTTTTTTTACAAAACAGATAAGTAATAGTGTTTGGTATTATGTAAATTATTGTAATAACATAAGAGTAAAGAAAACATTTACATTGATTATTGATTTATTACTTATTGAAAAAGAGCAAAATGCACCTTTGTATGGAAAAGGATTATATGCATTGGGAGGTTTAAACAAATGACGAGGAAGAATACAACGACAAACCCTTGGGCCAAGTTCCACGGTCCGAACCTTGGTTATGTTATTGAGCAGTATGATCTTTACGTAACTGGAGCAGGTTCTGTTGATCCGGAATTACAAGAGCTTTTTGAAATTTTTGGAGCTCCTTCGTTTCAAGATGATGTCGTAACAGGGGACAACACAGCAACACATTTTTCTCCTCAAAACACAGGTAACATTGAAAAGATTCTTAAAGTCGTTCAACTTGTTGAGCAAATTCGTTCTTTCGGGCACACGTTGGCTCACATTAACCCGATGGAAGATGCTGCAAATGGACAATCACTTCTTGAGAAAGCAATGAGTGAACTGAGCGATGCTGACTTGAAAGCGATTCCAGCGAAAACAGTATGGCAAGATGCACCAAAAGGTATTCACACTGCACTTGATGTAATTCATAGATTAAAAGACGTTTATACAAAATCTTTAGCTTATGAATTTTCTCATATACAAGATAGTGAAGAACGCGCGTGGTTGCATCAAATGGTGGAATCAAATTCATTGCGTCAACCACTATCAAATAAAAAACGAACTGCTCTTTTAAAACGTTTAACAGCTGTTGAAGGTTTCGAGCAATTCTTGCATAAAACATTCGTTGGGCAAAAACGTTTCTCTATCGAGGGCGTTGATATGCTTGTACCTGTTTTAGATGAAATTGTTCTAGAAGGTGCTAAGAACGGCGTAGAGGATGTCATGATTGGTATGGCTCACCGCGGTCGTCTAAGCGTACTTGCTCACGTATTAGAAAAACCATATAGTCACATGTTTGCTGAGTTCAAACATGCAAAAATAGAAGGCGCAGTAGCCAATTCTGGCTGGACTGGCGACGTAAAATACCACCTAGGTAGAGAACAAGTCGTTAGTAACGAAGAAGTTAGCACTCGCGTGACATTAGCAAATAACCCGAGTCATCTTGAGTTCGTGAATCCTGTAGTCGAAGGTTTCGCACGTGCTGCTCAAGAGAATCGTAAAAAATCTGGTCTTCCAGATCAAGATACTTCAAAATCATTCGTAATTTTAGTTCATGGTGATGCTGCATTCCCTGGTCAAGGTATTGTATCTGAAACGTTGAACTTAAGCAGATTGAACGCGTATCAAACAGGCGGAACGATTCATGTTATCGCAAACAATGCAGTTGGTTTCACGACTGATAGCTATGATTCTCGTTCTACGAAATATTCAAGTGACCTTGCAAAAGGTTTCGATATTCCAATTGTTCACGTAAACGCTGATGATCCGGAAGCTTGTCTTGCTGCTGCTAACCTTGCGATTCAATATCGCATGTTGTTCAAAAAAGACTTCTTAATCGATTTAATTGGTTACCGCCGCTACGGTCATAACGAAATGGATGACCCAGCAGTTACGCAACCACAAGTGTACAAAAAAATTAAAAATCACCCAACTGTAAGAGCAATTTACGCAGATCAATTACAAACTGCTGGTGTTCTAAATGCAGATGAAGTTGAAACAATTACACAGTTTATACAAGAGCAATTAAAATCCGACTATGCACAAGTACCACCAGCTGATACGGGTGATGCAACAATTCACGTTAAAGTCCCAGATGTTGTTGCAAAAGGTATTCAACCAATCGATACTGGTGTTGAGATTGACTCACTTCGTGCAATTAATGAAGGTCTACTATCTTGGCCAGAAGGATTTAACGTATATCCAAAAGTGAAGAAAATTCTTGAGCGCCGTAAAGATGCTCTTGAAGAGAACGGTAAAATTGAATGGGCACTTGCTGAATCATTAGCATTCGCTTCTATTTTACAAGAAGGTACGCCAATTCGTTTAACTGGTCAAGATTCACAGCGTGGTACATTCGCACACCGTCATATCGTATTACACGATACTGATACAAACGAAACATATTCACCATTACACCGTTTACCAAACATTAATGCTTCGTTCTCTGTTCATAACAGTCCGTTATCAGAGGCTGCTGTTGTTGGTTACGAATATGGTTATAACGTATTCGCTCCAGAAACTCTTGTTATGTGGGAAGCGCAATATGGTGACTTCTCAAATACTGCGCAAGCATTATTTGATCAATATGTTTCAGCTGGAAGAGCAAAATGGGGTCAAAAATCTGGTTTAGTTCTTCTATTACCACACGGTTATGAAGGTCAAGGACCAGAGCACTCTAGTGCACGTCCAGAGCGTTTCTTACAGTTAGCTGCTGAGAATAACTGGACAGTTGCAAACTTAACGAGCGCGGCACAATACTTCCATATCCTGCGTCGTCAAGCATCTATCTTAGGAACAGAAGCTGTTCGACCATTAGTACTGATGACGCCGAAGAGTTTATTACGTCACCCACTTACGCTTTCAACTGCTAATCAGTTAAGCGAAGGACGATTCCAACCTGCTTTAGAACAAGAAAACCTTGGTATGAAACCAAATAAAGTAAAACGTCTTGTTTTAAGTACAGGTAAAATGGCGATTGACTTAGCAGCAGAAATCGAGTCTGGTAAACATGAGTACAACTTAGACGAAGTTCATGTCGTTCGTATTGAGCAATTGTACCCATTCCCTGCTGAGAAAGTTCAATCTATTATTAAACGCTTTAAAAACTTAGAAGAAATCATTTGGGTTCAAGAAGAACCTCGTAATATGGGCGCATGGCATTACATGGCTCCAATTCTGTTCGAACTTGCTGGAGATAAAGTGAAAACAGGTTACATTGGACGTCCTGATCGCTCTAGTCCATCTGGAGGCGATCCATTCGCTCACAAAGCTGAGCAAGAACTAATTGTTGCACATGCTTTAGATGTGAAGTATAACTTCCGTCAAGATAAACAAGAAATTGAAGTTTACAGCAACTAAAAAGTAACAATGAAGGTTTCTAGCTTGTTCCTTGGGCAGAATATCTGCCCAAGGCCAGGCTAACAAATGGAGATTACCGAAGACAAAAGAAGAAAAAACACACCGTTAGGCAAATAAGGGGAGGACATTTAAAATGATCGAAATTAAAGTACCTGAGCTTGCAGAATCTATTACCGAAGGAACTATTTCACAATGGCTTATCAACGTAGGCGACAAAGTTGAGAAAGGTGGCAGCGTTGTTGAGCTTGAAACTGATAAAGTCAATGTAGAAATCATTGCAGAAGATTCAGGTATTGTATCGAAGTTACTAGGCGAACCTGGGGATACAGTTGAAGTTGGCGCAACTATCGCAATTTTAGATGCTAATGGAGCACCAGTTGCAGTAAGTACACCTGCTCCAGCTGCTGAGCAACCAAAACAAGAAACAGCTGAAGCACCGAAAGCTGCGGCTCCAAATGCTGAACAAACTACGGGTCTACAAGGCTTACCAAATACGAACCGTCCTATCGCATCACCAGCTGCTAGAAAAATGGCTCGTGAATTAGGAATCGACTTAAACGACGTACGTAGCACAGATCCACTTGGACGCGTGAGACCACATGATGTACAAGCTCATGCTGCAGCACCAAAAGAAGCACCAGCTGCTCCAAAGAGCCCAGCTCCTGCTCCAGTTGCAAAAACTGAATTCGAAAAACCAGTTGAGCGCGTGAAAATGTCCCGCCGCCGTCAAACAATTGCAAAACGTCTTGTAGAAGTTCAACAAACATCTGCAATGTTAACAACATTTAACGAAGTTGATATGAGCGCGATCATGGAATTACGTAAAGAACGCAAAGATGCTTTCGAGAAAAAACATGATGTACGTCTTGGCTTCATGTCATTCTTCACAAAAGCAGTTGTTGCAGCATTAAAACAATTCCCATTATTAAATGCTGAAATTCAAGGTGACGAGCTTATCATCAAAAAATTCTATGATATCGGTATTGCAGTAGCAGCTCCAGATGGATTAGTTGTTCCAGTTGTACGCGATGCTAACCAATTAAACTTCGCTGAAATCGAAAGTGAAATTCGTAATTTAGGTATGAAAGCACGCGATAACAAACTTTCATTAAAAGAACTACAAGGTGGTACATTTACAATTACAAACGGTGGTGTATTCGGTTCTCTAATGTCAACACCAATCCTAAATAGCCCTCAAGTTGGTATTTTAGGAATGCATAAAATCCAAGTACGCCCAGTTGCAATTGATAACGAGCGTATGGAAAACCGCCCAATGATGTACATTGCTTTATCTTACGATCACCGTATTGTTGATGGTAAAGAAGCAGTTAGCTTCCTTGTTGCTGTTAAAGATATGCTTGAAGATCCAAAGTCATTATTATTAGAAGGTTGATAGATTAAAATCTATTAAAGGCTGTAGAATGAATCATTCTACAGCCTTTTTTTATTGTGTTCATACGGGACAAATTTCATGACATAAAGTAATAATGTATGCCTAAACGTAAGGAGGATTAAAATGAATAACCTTCCAATTCATGCAAAACTTAAAGTAAATAAGGATACTTTCTTCCTCCCCGATTCAAACGGGGGTGTCTATTTTCGAAATAACGCCAGTTCATTTCGCATGGACGGTGATGGAATTTATGACTGGATTGAAAAATTAATGCCCATGTTTAACGGTAATTATTCTTTAGCAGAAATAACTGATGGACTCCCTCTCCCCTATCAAAATCGTGTATTTGAAATTGGAGAGGTTTTATATGAAAATGGTTTCGTTCGTGATGTAAATCAAGATGCACCTCATGAATTAAACAGTACATTACTCGACAGATATGCTTCACAAATTGAATTTTTAGAAGCTGATTCTCATTCAGGTGCTTTAAAATTCGAAACGTACCGCGGGGCAAATGTACTTGTACTTGGTTCTGGGGATATGCTTACTTCCTTAGTTTCTTCTTTGTTAGAATCTGGTTTACCTACATTTCATTACCTCGTTACAGATCGGGATGAAACAAACTATGACAGAATACATGAGCTAATAGAACGTGCATATGAAGTTGATAACAGTGTACTTGTTCAAGAAATCGATACTACAATTGACCGTCCCTTGCATGAAGTATTCGAACCTTTTGATTGGATTTTATATGTTTCTCAAAATGGGGACATTGATGGTTTACAAACAGTTCACACTATTTGTAGAGATACGAAAAAGAATTTCATACCAGCTATTTGTTTATCTACACTCGGTATAGCTGGGCCTGTCGTAACGGAAAATCGTGATGAATGCTGGGAATCCGCATGGCATCGACTACATGAAACGAATTTACAAAATGAAAATTCATCTGATTCCTTCTCACCAATTACATCTGCAATGTTAACAAATGTAATCGTTTTTGAATTATTTAAGCATGTCGCAGATGATTCACATCGGGAAAAAGAAGCACAATTCTTTTTATTAAACTATGAAACACTTGAAGGAACGTGGCATTCTTTTATAAAACATCCTCTTGCAACTGATGAAAGTTTTACAATTGATACGATAGAAAATCTTTCTGAGAAACTTGAGCATCGGTCGAACCAACATACTTCAACTGATGTATTCCGATTTTTTGACTCATTAACTTCTAAAGAAGCCGGTATATTCCATGTATGGGATGAACAAGATTCATATCAATTACCGTTATCACAGTGCTATATTCAAGTAGCCACTCCACTATCAGATGGCCCAGCTCACCTTCTGCCTCTTATGACTTGCAGTGGATTGACTCATAATGAAGCACGCCGAGAAGCCGGTTTAACAGGAATTGAAACATATGTAGCAGAAATCATTCACCGCCTTATTCCTGAACATAACGATATCGGTATCGGTGCTGGAGAAACGATGACAGAAGGATTTTACCGGGCACTACAGCAACATTTAAACAATAAATTGTATGAGCGGCAGTCACATATGCTAGAAGAACTTACAACGATTGATTTAACTGATATTCACGATAAACATTGTAGATTTTATTACGAAGCTCTCTCTACAATTCATGAAACACCTAAAATCGCAATGAGTGAAGAGATTCTCAGTTTTCCAGCCGTTTGGGTTGGTATAAATGATAGATGGTACGGTGCATCTAATATTAATATGACGTTAGCGTTACGAAACGCACTACAACTATCACTCTTTCACGTTCAAAATGAAGAAATTCCTTACAGAGCTAATATTTTGTATGACTCATCTATTATTTTATATGACACTGATTCTTTTAGAGTGGAAATACAAGCGGAAGAAGAAATTCCAAGCGTACAATCTTTACAACTCGCCTTACAACATTTAGAAGAACATAATTTTTATCCATTCGTATTTGATTTAGCGATTGAACCATTTTTGAAAGAAAACTTAGACGGTGTGTACGGAGTATTAATTGCAAAGGAGGACGGTTTATGATTCAAAATATATTGCTTATAGGAGATGGCCTACTTGCAGACTATGTACATGATCAATTATGCGAACAATATTCCATCATTCGTCAACATACCCTTACAGAAGAACTCCCTGAAAATATTCATCTCGCTCTCGTATTACATGACGGATCTCCTTCTACTATTCATCACGATGCCGAACTTATTTTTCGCTCAAATCATATTCCGTGGCTTCGTGGTTTCACTTCATTTGGCGAAGGTATTATCGGTCCTTACATTCATCCTCTTACGCCCGGATGTTCCCATTGTTCTGATGGACGCCGTTTTATCGCTGGCTTTGATCAAAAAGAAATGTGGGAACTACAGCGGAAATATGCCTTTAAAGCCGAAAATGGAACGAGGCGTGATGTACGTGCCACCCAAAATGGAATGTTACAAATGTGCCATCTTATTTGCGCAGAAATAGAAAAAATATTAACTCATAACCATTCTTCTTTAGAAAATGAACTTATTTTACTAAACTTACAAACATTACAATGTACGCGGCATTCTTTTCTTCCAGATCCTCTCTGTCCTGTATGTAGCAATTTACCTGATGATACTGCGGATGCGGCGGAAGTTTCTTTACAACCGAGTTTAAAAGTAAGCACCGAAACGTATCGCTGCCGTTCCATTCATGAATTAAACACATTTTTAACGAAAGACTATTTAGATTATCGGATCGGTATGTTGAACGGCAAAATGCAGCATTCTTTATTGCCATTTGCTGACGTCATTATAAACATGCCATTAATGTTTGGAAATGAAGGTGTTGCAGGCCGAACTCATTCATTTGCAGTGAGTGAAGCAACTGCTATTTTAGAAGGTTTAGAACGATATTGCGGTATGTCGCCTCGCGGGAAAAAGACAAATGTGCATGGTAGTTTTCATGATTTAGAGGAACATGCACTAAATCCCCTCACACTCGGTGTACATACAAATGAACATTACAATCGTGATAATTTTCCATTTAAGCCGTTTGATCCTGATTATGAGCAAAACTGGGTATGGGGATATTCTTTATCACAAAACAGACCGCTTTTAGTTCCTGAATCAATTGCTTATTATAGCCTCGGTCATCGAGATGCTTTCGTGTATGAAACATCAAATGGATGTGCAATTGGCGGTAGTTTAGAAGAAGCGATTTTTCACGGCATTTTAGAAATTGTAGAGCGTGATGCCTTCTTACTCACTTGGTATGCCGAATTACCTCTTCCCCGCCTTGATCTGAGTTCAGCAAATGATACAGAATTACAATTAATGATTCAGCGGTTACGTACGATTACCGGATATGAATTACACGCTTTTAATGCGACGATGGAACACGGCATCCCGAGCTTATGGGTAATTGCAAAAAATACACGTGAAAATGGAATGAACGTTGTTTGTGCGGGAGGCGCTCATTTAGATCCTATTCGAGCTTTAAAAAGTGCCATTCAAGAAATAGCAGGCATGTTACTTATAACAGACGATGAGCTCGAGCACAAAAGAGAATACTATGAAAAATGCTTACAAGATCCTTATTTCGTTAATAAAATGGAAGACCATAGTATGCTGTATGGATTGAAAGAAACGGAAGAACGTCTTCACTTCCTTTTACGAGAAGATGCACCGGTGCAAACGTTCCAAGAAATGAATGTATCACAATCATTTGATATGGATTTAACTTCCGATCTCCACCAACTTTTAAATCGTTTGCATCAATCTGACCTTGAAGTAATCGTTGTAGATCAAACTGTTCCCCTTATAGAAAAGAACGGGCTACACTGTGTAAAAGTCATTATTCCAGGCATGCTACCGATGACGTTCGGTCACCATCTTACTCGGGTTACAGGACTGGACCGGGTATATACTGTACCAATGACACTTGGATATACAGACGAACCTTTAACGAATGAAAGGTTAAATCCACATCCACATCCGTTTCCATAGTAAAGGAGGGATTTCATGCAGCTAAATACTTTTTTACATCATCTCCATTTCTCTATTGATGAAATTATGCCGAATCATGAGGTGGACTGGAAAGACGCGCCGCTTCCTTATAAATTATATCGAAATGTACCTACCATCCCGCTCTCCTTAGAAATCCCGTTATCTTTATCGAACTCTTCTACTACACCTACTCTAAATGAGATTGGTCACTACCTTTGGTATTCATTTGGTGTAACACAATTATGTCAGCTAAATAGCGAGAGAAATGTATTACGCAGATCCATTCCTTCAGGCGGTGCTTTATATCCGAATGAATTGTATATCTATTTAAAGATTGACGATTATCCAGACGGCATTTACCATTATGACGCCGCGCATCATCGACTTATTTTACTTCGCGAAGGAAATTTCGATTCTTATTTAGCAGACGCACTCGGTAATCGCTGTAATATACATGATTGTTTCGGTGCCGCATTCGTATCCACTATGTTTTGGAAAAACTTCTTTAAATACAATAACTTTTCATATCGCCTTCAAGGATTAGATAGCGGGGTTCTCATTGGACAATTACTAGAATGTGCAAAACAGTTCGGTTATACGAACGGCGTATACTTTCAATTTCTAGACCGTGCACTGAACCATTTACTCGGATTGTCAGAAGGTGAAGAAAGTGTGTATGCCGTTATTCCTTTAAGTACAGAGCCAGAAACTAATTGGTTTCACAATGATTACCGTGAAAATAAAACAGTTACTTCTCATGAGTTGTTGCAACAAATTCCGCCGTTAGCACATGAACATTTCGTTCGCTCAAAACATGTAAATGAACATCCGATGATAACAAAAATAAATGAAGCTTCTATGATCGAATCGACAGCACACTTCCAAACACTAGCTCATGAAGAGCACTATCAATATCATGAGCATGCTGTACAACTGCCGAAAGTAGAGCGTTTATCTTATGATTTCTTGCAACTTTGCAGAAAACGGTATTCCCCTGATGCTGACTTTACTTTAACGAAATGGGATGCAGCCGAGCTCGCTACTTTACTACAAGAAGCGACCCTCTCCCTCCCTTATTCCAACGACCTTGATGGTAAGTATATAAATGAAAATGCACGCGTCTCATTATATGGATGTTTCTATAACGTAAAAGATATAGAAAACGGTGCTTACACTTATAACAGTAAAACACATTCCATACAACCACTTCGATATGGGGACCTTCGTTATCTCCTTCAATCTAGTATGACGATGGATAACGTAAACCTTTTTCAAGTACCACTTTGCTTACATGTAGTCGGAAAGAAAGATTACTATACACGTGCATTAGGTTATAGAGGATACCGTATTCACCAAATGGAAGCTGGTATCCTCGTTCATAAACTCGTTTTTGCTGCAACTGCTATGGGGATGGGCGGGCATCCTTTACTAAGTTTTGATACAAATTCATGTGATCAATTGTACGGAATTGATGCTGGGAATGAAACGTCTCTTATTCAAGTTCCAGTTGGGGCATATCGGGCGCGGAATTGGTTAAAAGGGGCTTTGCATAATTAGAAGCACGCCGGTAGACGGCGTGCTTTTTTTAAAGGACTTAATTTATAAAAAGCGAAATGAGTATATATTCTTACATAAAAGGAGAATGTAACTTGAACATTTTACAACGATTAATTCAGCAAGCAAAAAACCCTCGCGGGACAATTGGTTCTTCCATGCTTTGTATTATGAACGCTGCACATATGAGACTAACAAATTGGGGATTACAAAAAATACATATACGTAAAGATGCAATTACTTTAGATATTGGTTGTGGCGGCGGCAAAACAATACATACTCTTTCAAAACGAATTCCATTTGGGAAAATATATGGAATTGATTATTCAGATCAAGCTGTTGAAAACTCAAAGAAAGCCAATATACAGGACGTAAAAAAAGGAAAAGTAATCATTCATCAGGCAAGTGTCTCCTCTATTCCTTACAATACAAACTTCTTCGATCTCATAACCGCTTTTCAAACACACTACTTTTGGCCCGATGTGGAACAAGATATAAAAGAAATATTTCGCGTCTTACAACCGAATGGATCTTTTTTATTAGTAGCTGAAACTTTCAAAATTCAATATCATATGGAGAAATGGAAAACGAATGAAGAATTAATAAACCTATTTTATAAAACAGGATTTACAAGTGTGAAATGCTATGAAGAAAGAGGTTGCCTTTGTGTAATAGGAATTAAATAAAAAGCAGACCTCAAAGGGTCTGCTTTTTTACTAGATTAACTTAAAAATACTCTTAATTTGTCTAGCAAATAACCAATTTTTCGTACCGTAGTTATCATTTAAACTATCTAAATTAATAGATTGTCCGTTAGCAAACTTTAATTCTAACGTTGTATTTTTGTCATTTGTTTTTAAATTACTATTTGTAATATCATCATACTTTAATTTTTCAATCTCAATATATTCGTCTTTTTCTTGTCCGATCACGACATGGTCTTGGAAGAAGAAAAATACTTCTACTTTTTTACCGAAACAAAATACATTTTTCGTATAAATTAATGTCGCGTTATCAAGTCCGACACATACTTCTTTCATTTCTTCCACAACGTGTCCAAAGTCTTCTTCATGTCTTGTATTTGATTCAACAATCCATTCTTCGATTGTTTTCATATTAATTGCCATACTGCGCCCCCTGGTTCGTTCATTGCTTCGTTAAAAAAATAAATACTATATGAAAATATAAGCGATTAGTAATATGTTTTCAAGGGGGAACGGTATATTCAAAATAAAGTGAAACTTTAATCAATAGGGGTCTTCATCCCCACTGATTATTAGTTGAACCAATCGGGCTTTTACGGGCAGTTGATCACCCACCTAACTTCTTTGTTTTCGCTGGATTTTGAGATGGGGGTCTTACTGCCCGCAAATAGCGGGATAAAGTTAAATTTCAAATTAATATAAAAGGAACACCAATTCCATTAAAATTTAAACGTTTGAACGAGACATTCTTCATCATCAATTAGCTGCGCTCTCTCATCAAATTCAATGTTTAGTTCTTTATATACTTTCTTCCAAAACGACACTGCTGGTACATTTTTTAGAAGTTCGATAACGAAATATTGTCCTCTTTTCTCTTCTAGTAAATTCTCAACAGCTTGTTTACCGATTCCTTTTCCTTTATATTGATTCAATATGAAAATATCATTAATACCAAAATCATTTTCCTTCTTCAAAAACGGACGTTCCAGTAGTAATAAGAATCCTACAATACTATGATCAACTTTTATAAAATACGGCGTGATTCCGTCATTTTTCCAAAACATATGCAAATCTTCGTATTCAAAAAATCCGTTCGCTCCGATAGTTATATTCATAGTGAACTTAGAAAGATCATGAAGATATAATGCGTACAAATTGCGTAATATTTCTTTTTCTAATTCTTGAACTTTTTGAAGTGCTACAACCATTAAAAAAATCCCCTTCCCTATCTATAACTATTTCCCCCTTTTTTATTCGCCAAAAATAATTATTCCCCTTTAACGAAAAAAATAGCACTTTAAAAAGTGCTATTCCGCTCTCCTTGCCGCTTGCTGAATTGGATCCCAAACGCTGTTATATGGTGGGGCATAACTTAAGTCGACATCTTCTAAATCGTGAATGCTCATTTTATTGAAGAGTGCCATTGCGATTACATCAATACGTTTATCTACGCCTTCTTCTCCAATTACTTGTCCGCCTAATAATTGTTTCGTGTCAGAACGGTATAGTAATTTCAAGTAAAGTGGTTTCGCATTTGGATAATAGCCCGCCATATTAGTCGAATCTACTTTGACTGTTTTATACGGGATGTGTAGCCCTTTCGCTTCTTTTTCATTTAATCCTGTTCTTGCAAGCGTCAAATCCATAAATTTAATAATACCTGTACCTAACGTACCTTTAAAGGCTCTTCGTTTATCCAGCATATTCAGTCCAGCAAGTCGCCCTTGCTTATTGGCAGTCGTTCCGAGCGGGATATGATCATGAATTTCCTTTATAACGTGGTAATGTGTTGCGCAATCACCGGCTGCATATACGTCTTGCACATTTGTTTGCATATATGCATTTACTTCGATTGCTCCTTTATGATTCTTACGTATATTTGTCCCTTCAAGAAAATCAGTATTTGGCTTCACTCCAACCGACACTAAAACAAGATCTGCTTTATACGTACCTTTATCCGTTTCGATTGCTTCTACTCGTTCATTTCCTTTAAATGCTTTTACATTTTCATTCGTTAAAATTTCAATATGATGCTTATCTGCTTCTTTATGTATGTACTCTGCCATATCTGCATCATAAATCGTACCGATATGATCATTTCGCTCAATCATTCTTACTTTCTTACCAAGTTCGACGAATGTTTCTGCCATCTCTAGTCCAATGGCACCACCGCCAATAATCGTTACATCTTCAACTTTATTCGTTTCTAGCGTTTTTAATATGCGCTCAGCATCAGGAATTGTTTTTAAAAGATGAACGCCTTGTAATTCCCGTCCTTCCCATTCTGGCATAACAGGACGCACTCCAGTCGCAATTAATAATCGATCATATGGAAATTCAAAGACATCCTTCGTCTTCGTATGCTCTGCGTACACCATTTTCTTTTCCGTATCTACTTTCGTTACTTCATGACGCACTTTCGCATCAATTCCATATTTCTCACGAAACGTCTTTACGTTGCGCGCGATTAACTTTTCAGTTGAAGCGATAGCACCACTAATGACATACGGTAATCCACACTGAGCGTATGAATAAATTTCACCTTTTTCTAAAGTTACAACATTTGCATTTTCATCGTTTCTAACAATTTGCATAGCTGCACTCATACCAGCTGCATCTCCGCCAATAATGACATAGTTCACTTTACCACTCCTTCTTTTTTACATACTCTTTACGTTTTCCATATTTTATAGAAATAACACCTAACTCCATTGTAAAGAAAGAGAATTTCATCTTCAAATTTGGTGCACAAACTTATGTATGAATAGGTAACTGTCGTGTCTTATAAACAACATGTTTAATATGCTATAACAGTTAGTATTGAAAGTAGGTGAAATATACATGTGCGCTGGTCTTCTCGCTCAGTTTCCAGAGGAACCGAAAGAACCGAAAGCCGCCCTCCCGCTTGAACAAGAATTTACTGTTAATGCAACATTATACAGTGCTCGCGCTTGGTTATCAGACAATGACACTTTCTCTCAAACTATTTGGAAAGCCACTCGCTTCGCTTCTGCATCACACGCTGGTAAGTCCATCTTCCCCGTAGGTACTGTTAAAATTGTAAATGTTTCTGATGATACTATAACGGTTACTATATCATCAGAATCAGACGATGCGCTTAAAATAATCGTTCCTCCTCATTCTGAAGCTGCCTTAACGTCTAGTTCTTTATCTGATGTGCAAGCCAGTACATCAGGGGGAGCAAGTAAAGTCACATTTCTCTTTCATATCTTTTTCTCTAGGGATCCTGGTCCAGCTAAATAATCATAAAAAGGTACAGTAATATACACTGTACCTTTTTCCCGCGCTCTATTCTCTTGATTTAATTAGTTCAATATTATAAGTTTCGATATCTGTTAACTTTCCTGTAAAATAAGGATTTTCTCTATACCAAGACTGTTTTGCAAAATACGCTTGCATATCTTTCGTTTGAAAAATATGTCCATGCCTTGCATATATTTCATTTCTAGCAATTTTCAACTGTTCTTTCGATAAATAGGTTAAATCTGTGCTCGTTAATTTTCGAATATCACTATCAGGAAAGATGAAACCATTATATACATACCCAGTCGCGGGCGTTGGAGTAACGTTATAAACAACTGTTTTTTCTGTATTTTTCTTTTGGAATGGAAGATTATAAGACAAAAGTGCCGTTACCGTCTCTACTTGTGTCGTTTCCCGTCCACTTTCTCCATTTCGTTCTAAATAAATCGTCGCACTTCCATCAGTCGCTACAGGCCCCCATGTAATTTCTTCTCCTGCCAGCGCTGTAACCGGTTTTTGATTTACGTACAATGTTGCACCAGGCGCGTTCGTTTGAACTGTAATATATTGACCTTGCAACGTTAAATCTATCGTTACGTTATTTTGGCTTTGTTTCATAAGTACAACCTTTTCCTCACGTGATAGTTTTACATAGTCATTTTTATATTCTGATTGAAACACTTGATTTCCCGGAAGAAATGGTCCATATTGCTTCTCAAACTTTTTGTCATCTGTCTTATCAATTTCTTTTCCGTTCATTTTTAACGATACGCCTTTTTCATTTGTAAGCAAAGTTGTATAGTACGTCTTCGCTTTCAATTTATACCGATCAAATATAAAGAAATACTTTCCGTCTTTCGTTAATGAAAAATCAGCTCTTTCTATTCCGTCCCGTTGTTTTTCACCTTGTCTCAAATATCCTTTTAATTCATTTACGTAAGATGGATTTTCTTTTATATATGAAAATAGAGGCGTTAAACTCTCTCTCGTTATCATAACCGATGGATCATCTGCCGTAACGATCTCAGCTAATTTCTCTCCGTCCCGCTCTTGTAAAATCGTAATCATCCGGTCTACTTGTGCCACCTGCGTATAATACGATGATCCGTACAAATACAATCCAATAATCGCTATAACAAATAGTGCTAACAGTGTAATGCCAACTTTTGTACCACTGCTCATGTTCTTCTTTACTACAGGACTTCCCCTCTTCATCCCGCAGTTTTGACAAAATTGCACACCATCTTCAAACTGAACTCCGCACTTTGTACATACATTCATTCAGTCAACCACCTTTTCATTAGAAGCCAGTTATTCCCTGTGTTAAGGCTTGAATTATCGTGCTAATGTAAGACCAAAGTACAATGAACGTTGCAATTCCAATTAAAACATTTGCAATAATAAGTGTGTAAACGAGATCTAATCCGCCATTGTCTAGTTTTAATACGGCTACAGTTATACTAATCCCTATATAAGTTGCAACTACCGATAATAATATCGGTAAGAAAAAGATTAATAAAAAACTAAAAAGAAAAGAAAGAACTAATATGACAATAGCCGGCGTCGCTATCGTTCCCCATATACCAAATACTTCAAGAAACGAAAAAGATGATTTCATCATCTTACCACTTACAAAAATAATAAATCCGACAAATAAAGTTAAAATTAATAAAAAGAAAAAGACCGTTATAGATTCTCCAAAAAACGTGGGAGTAGATATATCTGGTGCAAATGTTCTCGTAACTGCTGACGCTGCACTCATCATTCTATAAAAAATACATGCTCCTAAAAAACAAATAAGAACAAGACTTACAATTCCATTTCGCACTTCAATAGCGCCGCTTTTCATAATCGCTGTCGGTGCTTGTAATGCATGTTTAAAAAATTGAAAATAGCCGCTCGCAAACCGCTTCGCTTGTTCTACCGTTTCATTTGGCCGAGCTTCCTTTGCTTGTGCCGCACGTGCTTGTTCCTGCCCTTCTTCTTGGCCACTACTTGCCACTACTTCTTCCGTTAACGAATGTCCACAATTCCCGCAAAACTTTGCCTCTACTGCATGTTCTGTATGACATGACGGACATTTCATTCTCTTATCCCTCCTTAAGCATATACCTTATAGGGTGTTACAAG
Organism: Bacillus sp. S71; assembly: GCF_016625265.1. NCBI lineage: Bacteria > Bacillati > Bacillota > Bacilli > Caryophanales > Bacillaceae > Bacillus > Bacillus sp. S71. Next base: position 124,937 of record NZ_JACVUW010000006.1, read on the forward strand.
TTCAATATATGAATTTGTACATAAAACATGACTACAAGAAAAAGATTCTGAAATCCTTCTTCCGAAAGAAAATATATGTGCTAGCAATCTTGAAAAAAAATGCTATTATGAAACAGAATAAATAATATTTTTAATAGATTGGATGAAAGAAAATGGAATTGGTAAACTCAATTTTTCAAATACTCCTTACAAGCGTAATCCAATTATTATCTTTAATTGGCGTTATCATTGTAATTGGATTTCTATTAGGCTATTTAGAATCTCTCACACGCATGTATTGGTCGAGAGCTTTTGGAAGAAAAGGATTCCTATTAACGGCTTGGATCGGTGTTCCGATTCACGAACTTGGACATGCCATTATGTGCGTACTGTTCCGTCATAAAATTGTGGCGACTCAGTTCTTCCCAACAGATACAAGTCAAGGGGCCTTAGGTTATATACAACATCAATACAATCAAAAAAGTGTGTATCAACGAATTGGGAATTTCTTTATCGGCATTGGGCCTATTATTTCTGGTATTACTGCATTAATCCTTTTAATGCGCTATTTCGTACCAGAATCATATTTTTTATTTAATACAACTCTCGAAAAAACGATTGCTTCTACTTCTATTAATGTAGAAATGATTCAAAACATGCTCTTGTCGACGTTTGTATTATTGAAAAGCTTATTTACAATCGGCAATTTATTGAATCCTTCCTTTTGGTTATTTTTATTTATCGCCATTTGCATTTCCGCACATATCGCTTTAAGTAAACCAGACATTAAAGGATCAATAGACGGTGTTGTCGTCATGTTTATCGTGTTATTTTTATTCAACATAATAGCAGGACTGTTTCAATACGACAGTAATCAGCTAATTGGACAGGTTATGAAATATAATATGTATCTCATTGCGTTTTCTAGTGTGGCACTGCTGTTCTCTTGTCTTTCTACACTCGTTAGTTTTTCGTTTTATAAAATAAGAAGAGGGCGTTCTTTTTGAACGCCCTCTTCTTATTAATTATTCCCCTTATAATCACAATGCTCAACCGGAACACGAGCATGCCCCTCTTCATCGGTACACCATGACTGTGATTGGAAGGCAAGAAAGATACCAATCCATTCTTCTTCCTCTTCAAAGTGAATGAGTATTCCTCCGTCTTGCCATATACCATTATCTCCTTTCCATTTCTCTACATTCCCTTGATTCATGTGAATATCATGTATACCGTTTCCTGGTTTGAAATGAAAATAGGAATCTGGTGTATTTTCTTCTGGTCCCCATCTTTCGCCAAACGCGTAAATAATTGCTTTTTCTTCCATCGCTCGCTTTATATAACGTTCTATTTTTTCGTTTAAATCATTATCTGCTCCTGCTTTTTCGGGAGGCAAAGGAATCATTTGTTTTGAGTCAAATAGATTTCCTCTTACATAATCTAAAGCTACTTTCGGTTCATTATTTTTTACTTCCGTAAAACCAAATGGTAATGTCGGTAAAATATGAATCGCCTCTGACCGAATATCGTTACTCGCAAAATATAAAACTTCTGACGGGTAACTTTGCGACTTTACGTTAATTGCAATACGATAATCTACTCCAGTCTCGCCCTGTAAATGAACTTGATAATGAGGTGTCTTCCCTTTTCCAATCTTTGATTGTATAACTGTACCTTTTAACACACCGTAGTTTTTTAGGGGCATACATTTCATCTCCTATTCATTGAGTAGAAGCTATTCATATTTAAATCATTATCCATTCATAAAAAAAATCCTCCTATGTTAGGAGGATTTTTAATTTCTCAACATATACCAAACAATAACCTCTACCACTACAAGCAACACCGCACCAAAGATCATTATCGTCGTCTTCTTTAATAGTTCATTTTCACGGTAAGGGATATTACATAAGTAAGCACCTAGTGTAATCCGTGATGGACAAGCGATTGTCGCTACTGATGATGCGGTGTTTTGAAGTGTTGTGACATATTGCCACGGGAGTGCTACGTTTTGTGCGGTTTGCATTTGTAGTTTTATAAACATTGCATTTGATCCTGCGTTACTACCTGTTAAAAACCCACCAATAGCGCCAATAAACGGAGCAACGAAAACGAAAAATGTTCCAAATGTATCACCAGCTGTCTTTGCGAGTAATGAATGCATGCCTGATGCACCCATTAGTTCTGAAATGGCGATAAACATTGTCGTCGTAATCGCAAAAGGAATCCATTGTTTGATCGTTTGCGAGAGTGATTGTTTAATAATATTAGACGGGATGCGGAAGAAAATAATAGTAAATAAGCAAGTCATACCGAGCCAAAATCCTGGTGAATATAGTAACTCTAGTTTGTAAGAGTATGATTTCAAATCAAGAACCGCATATGATCTGAACAAATCATGTAATGCTGGAACGAGGCGAGAAAGTAAAATACAAACTGTTAGAAATATATAAGGGCTAATAATTTTTATAATGGATACTTCTCTCTCCGTTGCAGCCGCATGTTCTGTTATAAGATTTTGCCCACTTTTTCCTTTTAATTTAATGATAAGAAAGCCAAATGTAATCGTTACGATAGAACTTAATATCCCGGCTAGTTCAACACTTACGTACGCATTAGAAAGATAGATTCCGAGAGAAAATAATAGAAAGAATCCTACTCCTTCTTTCCACTTTTCTATAACCGCTTGCCAGCCGCCAACAACGTGTAAAGAAAGAATAACAAAGTAAGCAAACATCGGAATACTTAATAGCGCTGTATTTGTACCAAGTGTTGTAAGAGGCATATTTATTAGCTGCGAACCGATAATCGTACCAGTTGCCATTGCGCCCCATGAACTAGCTAGTAAGCCGATAAATGAGAGCAGTACAGCTTGAAATGGTTTATATCCTAGTGAAAGAAAAATAGGTGCTGCAACCATGAAGCCAATTCCGAATCCACTTACCGATTCAATTAGTGGGCAAATACCAAAGCACATAAGAAGCATTTGTAATAAACGATCTTGCGTCACTTCTTCTAAAAAACGCGCTACTTGGTCGATGTACCCCATTTTGTTCATGAGGTGAAATAAAAAAATACCGAAAAATAAAACGTACCCGACAATAAAACAAATTAACCATCCTTTAATCGTTGCGTGCACAGTTTCACTTATCCCTAATTGAAACATTGGCGAGAGTAAAACGATTCCAACAGACACAGCATAAGAAATTAACGAAGACCTTAATGACGTTTGTTTAAATAAAAATAAACAAATGAAAATCATCATAATTGGGATAAGTGCCAACAATATGGCCATGTTATCATCTCATTTCGTTTAAAATACAATTTTTAACTATTATATAACAGATGTTGTAATTTTCAATTGTTTTTAAGACAGATTTAAAAAAGGAGCCAAACGGCCCCTTTTCATTCACTCCCATTTTCTATTATCCTGAAAAACTGTCTGCTGTCCGATTATTTTTTTCAACACAACAAACACAATGTAAGTACATATTGCTTGCAATGCAATATTCCAAAATTTCATTAATGTAAATGAATGAATCCGTAGAAATAATTCGTTTAATAATACAATCGAAACGATACTAAATAATTCTATACTAATCGAAAATAGACATATTTCTAAAATAGACTGTTCTTGAATGCGATTTAAGTTGGAAAAGATAAATACATATCCTAAAAATAGAGCCATCAACTCTATTTTCGTCATGCTAATGAGCCAAGCGTATAGCGGTACAGTTAAAAGAAGATATAGTAGTTTACGTCTTAGCATGCCTTCTCACCCTCTAAATTATATGTATTTTCTGTATATTTTAACATTTATTACGCAAAACAAAAAGAAGAGACTACGCCTCTTCTTTTTGTTTTGTTGCCTGTATTAATTCACATATTTCTTCTCGTTTTTCATTTTCTAATAGCTCAATCACTTTACTTCCAACGACAACACCGTCACATATTGTAACCATTTCTTCTACATGTTCTTTTGTTGAAATGCCAAATCCAGCGACTACTGGTAAGTTGACGTGTAATTTTACTTTTTCTAAGTAACTATGAATCTCCTCTTTAAAGTTTTGACGTACTCCCGTTACGCCCGCTACTGTAACAGCATAAACGAACCCTTCTGATTCACTCGTGATTTTTTCAATTCTTTCAATAGGGCTCGTTACGGTAACGAGTGGAATAAGCGCAATGTTTGCCTCTCGAAGTAACGGCGCAATAATATTTTGTTCTTCATACGGTAAGTCTGGAACGATAATACCATCCACACCGGCCTCTAAGCACTTCTCTACAAATCGTTCTTTTCCGAATGCGAGTACTGGATTTAAATATGTCATGAGTACAAACGGAATTTGCACTTCTTTCCTTACCTCTATTAATGCTTGAAAAATACCTTTTACTGTTACACCGCTATCTAGCGCTCGTTTCCCTGCTCTTTGAATCGTTGGACCGTCTGCGACTGGATCCGAAAACGGAATGCCGATTTCAACGATGCTCGCTCCAGCCTCATCTAGAAAACGAATTCTTTCTTTTAATTTTTCAAAGCCACCATCTCCGCCCATTACGTACGGAATAAATGCTTTCTTACCATTTTCAAACGCTGCTTTAATTTTTTCTACTCCCATTTTTTACACCTCTTCCATATAACGTTTTATACTCTCTACATCTTTATCACCACGGCCAGATAAACAAATAACAAGTCCTTCATCTTCCTTCATTTTCGGAGCTAATTTTAATGCGTATGCGACAGCATGCGAGCTTTCTAACGCCGGGATAATGCCTTCTTTTTTCGTTAATAATTGAAATGCTTCTAATGCTTCTTCGTCTGTTATCGAATGATAAGAAACGCGGCCAATATCTTTTAGCAAGCTATGTTCTGGACCAACACCTGGATAATCAAGTCCTGCTGAAATAGAGTGTGCTTCTTGAATTTGTCCTTCTTCGTTTTGCAGAAGATACATCATTGATCCGTGGAGAACGCCAACGCTTCCTTTCGTTAAAGTTGCTGCATGCTTTTCTGTATGAACGCCTTTTCCAGCTGCTTCTACGCCGTAAAGAGCAACTTCTTCATCGTGTACGAACGGATAAAACATCCCCATCGCATTACTACCACCGCCAATACAAGCAACGACTGCTTCTGGTAACTTTCCTTCTAACGCCTCATATTGTTTTTTAGTTTCATTTCCAATTACACTTTGGAAATCACGGACAATTTGCGGGAATGGATGTGGTCCGAGAACAGATCCCATAATGTAGTGCGTATCATGCACATGTGAAACCCAGTAACGAAGCGCCTCGTTTACCGCATCTTTTAATGTACCGCTACCTGCCGCTACACTTTCTACTTTCGCTCCGAGTAATTCCATTCGGAACACATTTAATTTTTGACGTCTTACATCTTCTTCTCCCATAAAAATGACGCATTCTAATCCGAGAAGGGCACATACAGTAGCTGTTGCAACTCCGTGTTGTCCAGCTCCTGTTTCAGCGACAACTTTTTTCTTGCCCATTCGCACTGCAAGTAGTGCCTGACCGATTGTATTGTTAATTTTATGAGCTCCTGTATGATTCAAATCTTCACGTTTTAAATAAATCTTTGCACCACCGCAATACTTCGTCATATTTTCAGCATAATATAGCGGTGTTTCTCTTCCGACGTACGTTTTTAAATAATGATTTAATTCCTTTTGAAATGCTTCATCTTGCATCGCTTCTTTATATGCTTCTTCTAGTTCTAGTACAGATTGCATTAACGTTTCTGGAACATATCGTCCTCCGTATATACCGTAATGTCCTTTTTCATCTGGATATGCGTAGTTCATTTGGAACACTCCTTCGCTTTTATAATAAATTGTTTTATTTTCTCTACATCTTTTTTTCCTTCTATCTCTACTCCGCTGCTCACATCAACCATATAAGGCCGAACAGTTCGAATTGCTTCTTCTATATTAAGAGCGTTTAATCCACCAGCTAATATCGTTTTCTTTTGCAATTCTTTTGGCATATGCCCAAGTAGTTCCCATGAAAATGTCTTTCCATTTCCTCCATGAAACTTTTCTTTCGGGCTATCAAATAATATATAATCCGCTTCATACCTTTGGGCGTTTTTCATATCACTCTCTGAAGTTACTCCTAGCGATTTTATAGACGGAATATTCAATCTTCTAATTTGATGATTGTCTTCATCCCCATGTAGTTGTACATGTGTTAACCCACACTCATCTGCAATTTTCTGGATCACTTCTACTGATTCATTTACGAAAACACCGATTTTTAACACGTTGGCTGGAAGCTCCTGAATGATTTCTTTCGCTCTCTTTGGAGTGATTTTCCGTTTACTTTCTGCAAAAACAAATCCGAGTGCATCTGCGCCATATTCGCACGCACTTTTCGCTGTTTCCACATCAGTGATGCCGCAAATTTTCACTTTCATATATTCACCTTACAATCTTCAAAAAAACTACTAATAGAAGATGATGTCATAAGCGCCTCTCCAACTAATACACCTTTGGCTCCAGCTCTTTTAACACGAATAATATCCTCTTTTGAATGAATGCCACTTTCACTAATCCAAAGTAGTTTCTCCTCATTCAATCTTTTTCCAAGCTTTTCAGTTTGGCTTAAATCTACTTCGAACGTTTTTAAATTACGATTATTAATGCCAATAACGTGCGGATTTAATACAATCGCAGTTTCTAATTCCTGTTCATCATGAACTTCAACAATCGCTTCCAATCCTTTTTCTAACACGTAGCTATACAACTCTTTTAACTTCTCTTTCGTTAACGCCGCTACGATTAGTAAAATAATATCTGCTCCCGCTTCATACGCTCTATCGATTTGAATCTTATCGATTATGAAATCTTTACATAAAAGCGGAATGTTACTTTCTTCTCTTGCTGTTTGTAAATCGTGAAACGATCCTTTAAAAAATTGACCATCTGTTAAAACAGATACTGCTCCTGCACCACATTTCTCATATGTTCCCACTTGTTTTCGTACGTCAACGTGTAAATTGATATCTCCTTTTGATGGTGATGCTCGCTTTACTTCTGCAATGACAGTAAACTGCTGTAACGCTTCTACAAGTGAATGTGTCTTTCTTTTTGTTTTTACTGGTGTATATATTTCATATAACTCCGCAACTTCCTTTTTCTTCTGTTCTACAATTTTATCTAAAATCGTCCCCACTTTAGTTCACCCTTTCTAATTTTTCGTTGCTTGCTACAATTAATAAGTTTAATTTGGCTAATGCTTTTCCAGAGTCAATGCTATGTGCCGCGAGTTTAATTCCTTCTTCAATCGTTTCTGTTTTTCCATTTGCGAAAAGAGCTAGACCTGCATTTAATAAAACGGTATCGCGATAAACACTCTTTTCTCCGCTCAATACGCCGACTGTAATCTTTGCATTTTCTTTTGAATTCCCCCCTCTAATTTCTTCATTTTTCACTCTTGAAAAACCATACTTTTCTGGATCAATACTCATTTCCACTATTTCATTATCTTTTAAAAGGACTACGTGATTTTCCCCTTGTAATGATGCTTCATCTAAAAAACCACTTCCATTTACGACAAGTGCTTGTTTCCGGCCTAACTTTTGTAATACTTGCGCAACTGGTAATAACATATCTCGTTTATAAATACCGACAAATTGTGTTTCTAAATTCACTGGATTTGTTAAAGGGCCAATTAAATTAAAGATCGTCGGCACGTTTAACTCTTTTCTTATTTTCATAATGCGCCTTAGTGCTGGATGCATCGCTGGTGCAAATAAAAATGCAATGCCCACATGCTCTAGTAAATAATCAATTTCGCTTGGCGTACTGCTAATATTTACACCTAATTCTTCTAATAAGTCCGCACTTCCTGTTTTACTAGAAACAGCACGATTACCATGTTTTGCAACCTTTACACCTGCTCCTGCCAGTACGAATGCTGAAGTTGTGCTAATATTAAACGTTTGAGCACCGTCACCACCCGTCCCGCAATTGTCCATTGCTCCTTGTATATGGTTCGAAAACGGCAATGCCTTTTCGCGAAGAGCTCGAACGAGACCGTATATTTCTTCTGCAGTTTCACCTTTCGCTTTCAGTAAGACTAAGAAAGCTGCAATTTCACTTTCTAATATGTTTTCACTTAATAAAAGTAGTCCTGCTTTATACATTTCCTCTTCTGTTAAATGTTGACCCTCCACTAATTTACGAAGATAGTTATTCATACTCTTTCCTCCTCTTTTACTTCTGTTAAAAAGGCAAGTATTAACTTTCCGCCTTCTTCTGTTGCGATTGATTCCGGATGAAACTGTAATCCGAAGAGCGGATAATAATTGTGACGAACTGCCATAATTTCTCCATCGTCCATCGCTGTCGCTAGTATGTCAAAACACTTTGGCAAGCTCGTTTGCGCTGCAACAAGGGAATGGTAGCGCATCGCTGTTAACGGCTGTGTAACGTATGAAAAAATTGACGTTCCATTATGTTTCACGCGTGATGTTTTCCCATGTTTAATACGCTCCGCTCGAACAATTCCTCCTCCAAATGCTGATATAATCGCCTGATGACCAAGGCAAATACCTAATATGGGAACGTTCTTATAAAAATGACGAATCACTTCGATACAAATACCAGTATCCTCTGGTTTTCCTGGTCCTGGTGAAAGCACAATTCTTGTTGGATTCATCTCTTCTAGCTGTTCTATCGTTATTTGATCATTTCTTACGACTACAATATCTTCTTCGTATTCACCTAACAGTTGATACAAGTTATAAGTAAATGAATCATAATTATCAATTAGTACAATCATTTCATTACCTCCAATAGTGCTCTCGCTTTATTTAACGTTTCTTCATATTCAGCTACTGGGTCTGAATCATAAACAATTCCCGCTCCTGCCTGAACGTATGCTTTTTCACCCTTTACGACCATCGTTCGAATAGCGAGCGCCATATCAAGATCCCCTGAAAAACTAACGTATCCAACTGCACCCGCGTATACATTTCTTTTTTCATTCTCTAGCTCATTTATAATTTCCATCGCTCTAATTTTCGGAGCTCCCGACACTGTTCCTGCTGGTAGACAATACGCTAATGCATCAAATCCACTCATTTGTTTTCGCAATGTTCCGTAAACTTCAGATACAATGTGCATAACGTGAGAGTATTTTTCTACTTTCATATATTTATCTATCGTAACCGAGCCGATTTCGCTCACTCTACCAATATCGTTTCGCCCAAGATCTACAAGCATCATATGTTCTGCTCGCTCTTTCTCATTGCCTAACAGTTCTTTTTCGATTTCCTCATCTTCCCTTTTCGTTTTCCCCCTCGGCCTTGTACCAGCAATTGGATTCGTCATCACTTTATTCTCTCTTACTGATAGCAAACTTTCCGGTGAAGAACCGAGTACAACATAATCTTGAAAATCGATATAGAACATATATGGTGATGGATTTGCAATTCGAAGTTTTCGGTATAACGCGAATGGATCACCAATACATTCACTTTGTAAACGCTGTGACAGTACGACTTGGAATATGTCTCCAGCTCTTATATGTTCTTTCGCCATTTCTACCATCCCACAAAACTCTTTTTCCGTTATAGAAGAAGTGAATGATAATGTGGATTGTATTGCATTTACTTCAGTTTCTTCTCCTTGTAGCACTTCCTCTTTGTATACTCGTAGCCTTTCGTATACTTCCTCATAATCTGCTGAATCATCTTCCCTGCATACATATACAAACGACAACCTTTGGCGTAAATGATCGTAAACGATAAACTCACGATATAGTAAGAGGTGTACTTCCGGAATATTTAATGGGTCGTGTAAATCCGCTCCAATGTTTTCATACTGCCGAATGACATCATATCCAATATAACCAACTGCTCCTCCGCAAAATGGAAATGGGCTGTCTACTTGTGATGGTGCGATTATTTCTTCTAACACTTGTAGTACGTTACCTTGTAACTTTTCTGCCCGGCCGAAAATCGTTCGTTCTACTTCCGTACCAACGCTTTTTACTTCTCCATAAGGATTACATCCTAAGTAAGAATAACGCCCTTTATCTTGATGAAGCTGTGAACTTTCTAATAAAAATTTCTTCTTTCCTTTCATACGTCTATATAAAGAAATTGGCGTAATGCTATCTCCTTCTTCTTCAGTAATTACTAAAAATGTCTTTCTCTCTCTTTTTTGTTTTATAAATTCTTCTTTCGTCATCATGTCCTTCACCTCACTCTGAAAAATAAAAAAGTCCCCTACATATCGAAAATATGTAGAGGACGATAAATATACCGCGGTACCACCTCGTGTTGGATGCAAAAGCATCCCGCTTTGTTCAGGTACAAATTTTATACCTTATCCTTGTAACGGCGGAACCCGGGTTGCCTACTAAAAATAATTGTTCAGCATACCTCTCGTAAGCCCATTCCGTATATGGCACCGTACCGGGCTCCCACCTATTCCCGGCTCTCTGTAACGTCTCCAATATACGTACTCTTCTTACTTAAACGATTTCATTTATTTAATTTTTTATACACAAAAAGGGAGTACTCATCCTATAGAAAGGACGGGTACTCCCGTGGTGCCACCTTAATTCGTTACAAATGTAACGCACTTTACCGTATCAAAAACAATACGTGTCTCTTGTATCGATGAGATCATGTCGCCAAAGCCTACTTCTTTCGTTTCGGTTTGGAAGCTCCGAAGCCCATTCCACATCAATTCCATACTGATTCGCACCAACCATCAGCTCTCTGACATGTTCATCATGTGTACTCTTCTTCATCAACGCTTGCATTTTTTTAAGTTGCACTCATTATAGACCTGACTTTTTTCACAAGTCAATACTTTTTTAAAAATTTTATTTTTCTTTCCTTTCAATATTATATTGACAAAACAACCTCTTTTTATGTAAATATAATAAATACTCTATTAAAAATAAGGTTTTTTGTATGAATATTATATATTAAAAAAGTAAAATGACATCAAAAAACGCTTACATTTCTGAAAATTCGTATTTCTATATGGATTTTTCAGAATAATCATGATAGATTATAAAGTGAAACTTTAATCAGTAGAGGGGATTCATCCCCACTGATTATTAGTTGAACCAATCGGGCATTTTCGGACAGTTGATCTCCCACCTAACTTCCTTGCCCAGCCAATTTTAAGGTGGGGGTTTTACTGCCCGTTAATGCGGGATAAATATGCATAACGCATCAAAAGACCTGACAAAAGAAAGGGGAACTACATGAGTACGCAGATGTTAACTTTAACTTCTATCTCTATTTACATGCTCGGGATGTTAGTAATCGGCTATTTCGCCTACAAACGAACGTCCAACTTAACAGATTATATGCTTGGCGGGCGTACACTAGGCCCCGCAGTAACAGCATTAAGTGCTGGAGCATCCGATATGAGTGGTTGGCTTTTAATGGGATTACCCGGTGCAATGTTTAGCGTTGGATTAAGTAGTAGTTGGATTGCGATCGGCCTAACACTAGGCGCATATGCAAACTGGCTTTATGTCGCTCCTCGCTTACGTACCTACTCAGAAATTGCAAGCAACTCTATTACTATTCCAGAATTTTTGGAACACCGTTTCCACGACAAATCTCATATGCTACGCTTAGTATCCGGACTTGTTATTATGATTTTCTTTACTTTTTATGTAGCTTCAGGATTAGTTTCAGGCGCTGTATTATTTGAAAATTCATTTGGCATGAACTATCATGTTGGATTATTCATTGTTGCAGGCGTTGTTGTCGCTTACACATTATTTGGTGGTTTCTTAGCAGTAAGTTGGACAGACTTCGTACAAGGAATCATTATGGTAGTCGCTCTTATTCTTGTTCCTATCGTAACAATTATGAATTCGAACGGACTTGGACCTGCATTTGATACAATTCGATCTGTAGATCCAACACGTCTAGATATTTTTAAAGGTGCCTCTACTTTAGGAATGATTTCTCTATTCGCATGGGGCCTTGGTTATGTCGGACAACCTCATATTATCGTACGCTTTATGGCAATTTCTTCTGTAAAAGAACTTAAAAGTGCACGAAGAATTGGTATGAGCTGGATGATTTTCTCTGTTGTTGGAGCTATGTTTACTGGTCTTATTGGTATTGCTTACTATTCACAACAAGAGTTAACATTATCTAACCCAGAAACAATTTTCCTTGAACTTGGAAAAATTTTATTCCACCCACTTATTACTGGATTTTTATTAGCCGCTATTTTAGCAGCGATCATGAGTACAATCTCATCTCAGTTACTCGTTACTTCTAGTGCCGTAACGGAAGACTTATATCGTACATTCTTCAAACGTTCTGCATCTGATAAAGAACTTGTATTTGTCGGTCGTATGGCTGTGCTTGTTATTGCCTTAGTTGGGTGCGCTTTAGCGTTTAAACAAAATGATACGATTTTAGCTCTTGTTGGGTACGCTTGGGCTGGTTTTGGTTCTTCATTTGGACCTGCTATTTTATTAAGCTTATATTGGAAACGTATGACGAAATGGGGCGCGCTTGCTGGTATGATTTCTGGTGCCGCTACTGTTATTATATGGACTCAATTCAAATTCTTAAAAGATTTCTTATATGAAATGATTCCAGGTTTCGCTATTAGTTTACTAGCCATCGTAATTGTTAGTTTACTAACACAACCTTCAAAAGAAGTTGAAGAGCAATTTGAGGATTTCGAAAAACAACATCGTCATAATTTATAAAAAAATCTCTGCTGTTATCGTAACAGCAGAGATTTTTTACAGTTCGACAATCTTCTTATCAAATTTAACAAATTCTTTATGTTTCGTTAAATTTAACATAACACTACTCCTTTATAGTATGAGTATCAGCACTTATACAGAAAGGGGACTCCAACATGTTAGCAGCTTTCCAGCAACAACAAACACGAAAATTTTCACCTATCACAAATACTTCTGCGTCTTGTTTAAACATGCAACCTAACCCGCCTAAAATTTCAATTGCTCCTTCTGTTATTTCAGTCATCGGTGTTCATATGGAAAAACATAAATTAAAAATAAAAACGGGACAAAACATTGTGTTATCAGCTTCCATTTTGCCAATACAAGCAACGCATAAAGAGCTTATTTGGTCAAATATGAATTCTGATATCATCACCATATATCCAAAAGGCGACATCGTGACAATTACTGGAAAAAGCGCAGGTAGAGCAGTCGTAATTGTCACAACTGCTGAAGGCAAATTCCGTGACCTATGTGTCATTCATGTACAACCTTATATGACAAATCCAAAGTAAAAGAGTGGCTTTGTAGCCACTCTTTTACTTGATTTCAATATTTGAGTTTTTACTTTTTACAAGATTAATGAATTGTTCTTTATTTCTTGGAGAAATAATTTCTGTTTTATGTGTATCGTAAACAATTTCAAGTCGGTCAAATGATAATGCATGGGCTGCTATTGGATTTTTCGTATTTGAAATTTGTTTTATATCTCGTATAAAAATACGTTTTGTAACGAGACCCGATCTAATCGTAATTATTTCTTCCCGGGCAATATATTTTGCCAAAAAACAACTCCAGCTAAACAACATTGCTAATGGAATTGTAAAAAGCAAAAGAAAATATTCTCTCCCTACAAAAATTGGTGCAAAACAAGCACCCAAAACAATAAAAAAAATTGGATATAACCATGTATCTTTTTTTGATGGAAACTCCATTTCCCTCCCCCTTCTACGCTCGTATTTCTAAAAAAAAAAGAGAAGTATCACAACTTCTCTTTTCTCCCCTAACACTATAATTCCTGTGTATACACCGGCTCGTTTACGACATTTTTTGATGTTCGCTTTTGTTGCTGCAGTAAGAAAACAGATACACCAAACAATACGAGCATGCTACCGATAATTTGCATTGCATTTAATTTTTCTCCAAGTAAGAAGAACGCAAGTATAGATGCTCCAACAGGTTCTCCTAAAATACTCATTGAAATTGTCGTTGCATTTACATAATTTAATAGCCAGTTATTAATTACATGTGACACTGTCGGCACAACCGCAAGTAAAAGAAAAACGGTCCAATCCCACTTCGTATAACCTGTAAAGGGTACTTGCAATATGACATTATAAATCCCCATAAAAAGACCTGCGAATGCAAAGACTGTAAAGCTATAAATCCAGTGTGATACTTTCTTTACTGTCGTTTGCCCGATAAATAAATAACCGACAACTGCTATTACACTTAGAAAGGATAATATGTCTCCATAAATTGCTTGCTTACTTAAACCTAAATCTCCCCAACCAATGCACATTACGCCTAGAATAGCGATTCCCATCGTTGCAATGGCTGAATATGTTGTTCTTTCTTTGAACAGAAAAAAACCTCCAACTAAAGATACGATCGGTTGAAGTGCCAAAATAATTGTTGAACTAGCAACTGTTGTATGCTTTAAAGATTCAAACCATAAAAGAAAATGAAGTGCTAAAAAGAAACCAGATCCAATTAAAAAGCCCCAATCTTTCATTTGAATCCTATTAAATTCCTCTCTTTTTTTCCATACGATAGGCAGCATAATAAGTACGATAATCCATAAGCGGTACATACTTAATATTGAAGATGGTGCTGAGGACATCTTTACAAAAACTGCTGCAAAGGAAATAGCAATTATAGAAATAGCCAATGGTAGTGCGATTGATTTTTCTTGTTTCAAATCCTGTCTCCCCTCTCACCTGTCAAAAATCCCACTTCATTATATCCGTTTTCTTTCGTAACTTAAATACTAATTTTTTAGATTCTTCGTACCATTATGGTAAAATAGAAATTAAGGCACCAATTAGTGAATATTTATTTCCTTTTTCACTACAAGCGTCGCTCTTACAATCGTTACAGTAAATTTTTATTTAGGGGGATCTACATGAGTCAAACAATAGGGAGAATTGAAGAAATTTCATTTTATAGCGCATCACTTCAAGAAGACGTTACGCTTCTCGTTTATTTGCCAGTAAATTACACACCACTGCACAAACATACAGTTGTAATTGCACAAGATGGTAGAGATTATTTTCAGCTTGGTAAAGCGCACCGTGTAATTGAGCGCCTTCGTGAAACTGAAGAAATTGACCGTACAATTATTGTCGGTATTCCATATAAAAATGTACAGGATCGTAAAGAAAAATATTTCCCAAATGAAGTAAAAAATGCTGCATATATTCGTTTCCTTGCTCATGAACTTGCACCATATATTGATGAAAATTATCCAACGTACCAAATGGGAAAAGGTCGTGTTTTAATTGGTGATTCTCTTGGCGGAACAGTTTCCTTTATGACTGCACTTATGTATCCGCATACATTCGGTAAAGTCGTTATGCAATCACCATTTGTGGATGAGACAGTGATGAACTTAGCAAAAGACTTCAAAGATCCACAAGCATTAGAACTGTATCACGTCATTGGTACAGAAGAAACGGCTGTAAAGCGTACTGATGG
This sequence comes from Bacillus sp. S71, assembly GCF_016625265.1. Lineage (NCBI taxonomy): Bacteria > Bacillati > Bacillota > Bacilli > Caryophanales > Bacillaceae > Bacillus > Bacillus sp. S71. The sequence continues at coordinate 140,372 of NZ_JACVUW010000006.1, forward strand.
ACAAGTATCTGATTTCGTAGAACCAAACCGTGAGTTAAATACACTTCTCACAGATAGAAATTTCATTACGCATTACGAGGAGTTTGAAGGTAATCATACTTGGAAATATTGGCAAACTGATTTACCGAAAGCCTTCTCTCATATTCTATCAATGAAATAATAGAGAGCAGTATTCAGAATAATTTGATATAATAGATAAAGAGATTTATTTATCTCAAAATCTAACTAGACTTACAAAGGGAGGAATTGGAACATGAAATTAGGCATTGTAATTTTTCCATCTAAAATGATTCAAGATAAAGCGAACGGATTGCGTAAGCGTTATGACCCGCACTACGCATTAGTTCCGCCACATATTACATTGAAAACACCCTTTGAGACGCAAGATGAACAATTAGAATCGATTGTAAACGAGCTACATACAATCGCAGGTAAAACGAATCCTTTCACCCTTCATGTTGGGAAAGTTGGTTCATTCGCACCTGTTAATAACGTCCTTTATTTTAAAGTAGAAAAAACACCTGAACTTACTTTCTTAAATGAAGAAATGCATGGCGGGTTATTCACACAAGAACGCGAATATGCTTTCGTACCTCACTTAACAATCGGACAAGGCTTATCAGATGCAGAGCATGCTGATGTATTGGGTCGATTACGTATGAAAGATTTCTATTATGAACAACCAATTGATCGTTTCCATCTTCTATATCAATTAGAAAATGGAACATGGACTGTACACGAAACATTCCACCTTGGAAAGGGGAACAACTAATTTGCACGCACAGATTGTACAAACGGACGAACAACTAAGAGATGCATTCTCTGTACGTAAACAAGTGTTTGTAAATGAACAACGTGTCTCTGCTGAAGAAGAGTACGATGAGTTTGAAGAAACTTCAACACACGTTGTTATATATGACAATGATGTTCCAGTTGGTGCTGGACGTTTTCGCACCCTTGATGGTATAGGGAAAATGGAACGCATTTGCGTGCTAGGTTCCCATCGTAAAAAAGGTATCGGAAAAATTGTTATGGATGCGCTTGAAGCGTATGCAAAAGAAAATTCGCTACCAAAATTGAAACTTCATGCTCAAACACATGCTGAAGATTTCTATAAAAAACTTGGCTATGTAACGAGTTCTGATGTATTTATGGAAGCAAATATCCCGCACGTCGTAATGATAAAAGAATTGTAATTTGAAAGCAGGAGGTGACCCCTCCTGTTTTTTACATTGCTATTTTCTTTTTCTTCCGCTAAAGTTAAATGTTGATGCTATAGTTTTGAAGGTGAACATATGACACAAGAAAAATTTTCACAAAAATCGTTAACACACGCTGATATTCCGCGTGCGACATATCATATTCCGAAAACATCTACCCATTTAATTATGGAAGAAGATGTAGATGCGGCTTATTTCCGCGCTCTCGAACAACAAAATGTTTTTTTAAACGAAAAACAATTAGAAGCCGTGCGCACAACAGAAGGTCCTGTTCTCACACTAGCTGGTGCTGGAAGCGGGAAAACATCTGTTTTAACAACTCGCGTTGGTTATTTAGTAAATGTAAAACAAGTTCATCCACGAAATATTTTATTACTTACATTTACACAAAAAGCAGCTGAAGAAATCCGAAGTCGTGTTGCGAAGTTACCAGGTATGAATCATGCAGCAAGTAGCTATGTTGTTGCTGGTACATTCCACTCTGTTTTCTTAAAATTGCTTCGTAGTCAAGGGTATAATCAGCAAATTTTAGCAAATGAAAAACATAAACAAATTATGATAAAGAAAATCTTAAAAGAATTGCGTTTAAAAGACGATTATGATGCGGAAACGATACTCGCGATGATTTCACTTGAGAAAAACAAATTAAATCGTCCGAAAGATGTAAAAGCAAAAACACCAGTGGAACAAGAATTTAAAGAAGTATATGAACGTTTTGAAGAAGTAAAACAACGATACAATTATATTGATTTCGATGACATCTTATTGGAAACATATTATATGTTAGAAAATAATGCTCCTTTACTAACTCAATTACAACAACGTTTTCACTACATTGAAGTAGATGAGTTTCAAGATACATCGTATGCACAATATGAAATTGTAAAATTGTTAGCTTCGCCAAGAAATAATTTGTTCATCGCAGGTGATGATGATCAAGCTATCTATGGCTGGCGAGGGGCAAGTCACCAAATTATTTTATCTTTTCCAAAAGAATTTGATAACACAACAATTATTGCACTAAATACGAATTATCGATCCAATCCCTTTATCGTCGGGCTTGGAAATGAAGTTATAAAATTAAATCAAGAACGTTTTGATAAAGAGCTATACTCCGTTCGTGAGGAAGGTGTACAACCTTTTTATGCAAGACCTGCTACGACTCTTGATGAAGCAAATCAAATTTTACAGCTCATTCAAGAAAAAGTGGATAGCGGTGAACGAAACTATAAAGATTTTTGTTTACTGTATCGCACACATTCTGTAAGCCGTTCGTTACTTGATCAGCTTACCATTCATAAAATCCCGTTTATTAAACACGGGGCGAGCCAATCATTTTATGAACATTCTTTAATTAAGCCTGTATTAGATCATTTAAGACTCGTGATTGAGCCGTTTCGACTAGAATCACTTTCAAACATATTGCCGACGATGTATATCGGACGTGATGATTGTATTTCATTTATTGAGCGTGAACAATGGAAATATGGTGAAGGCCGTTTTCCTTCTCTTCTTCATTTCTTATTATTAAATCCGAGCTTAAAACCTTTTCAAGTGAAAAAGGTAAATGAGCGTATTGATTTTATTAAATTTATTAAAGAATTAGAACCGAAAAAAGCATTAAAAGAAATCATTCATGGTAAAGGAAAATATTTAGAGTACTTACAAAGTAACGATCGTTCTTCCTTTACGATGCATAAAGACATACAAGAAGAAATGTTGGAAGAATTAATGGAGTCTGCAACTCGTTTCACCGATATTCCAGCTTATTTACAATTTATTGACGAAGCGATTCAAGGTCAAAAAGAAATGGAAGCATTAAAAACAATGCCGCAAAAAGATGCCGTTTCACTTATGTCAATTCATAACGCAAAAGGCCTTGAATTTCCGTGTGTCTTTTTACTTGGAGCGAGTGATGGGATCCTGCCGCATACTTCTTCTTTAAAAGATGCAAATGATCGTGTTACGGAAACTTCTGAAGCGTTAGAAGAAGAACGCCGATTACTTTATGTCGCCATTACACGTGCGAAAGAAGAACTTTACATTTCTTCTCCGCAATTTTTCAGAGGAAAGAAATTAGATATATCTCGTTTTTTATATACTGTGCGAAAAGATTTACCTGAAAAGACATCCACTAAATAAGGATGTCTTTTTTTATAATGCGTTATGTACATCCCTTCTATATAAATTCCTTGTTTTTATCATAAGAATTAACGTAATATCAACCATATCCCACTCATATTGTAATAGTGTATGTCAGAACTCACGAGAAGGAGTGAACATAATGAGCTGCAATTGTAATGAAGATCATCAACATGAGTGTGATTTCAACTGTGTATCGAATGTTGTTCGTTTTATACATGAACTACAAGAATGTGCAACGACAACATGTGGATCTGGTTGCGAAGTTCCATTTTTAGGTGCACATAACAATGCATCAGTAGCGAATACACGTCCTTTTATTTTATACACAAAAACTGGAGAACCTTTTGAAGCATTCGCACCATCTTCAAGCCTTACTAGTTGCCGATCTCCTATTTTCCGCGTAGAAAGTATAGATGATGATGACTGTGCTGTATTACGTGTATTAACTGTAGTTTTAGGTGATGGTACCGCTGTACCACCTGGTGACGACCCAATCTGTACGTTTTTAGCTGTACCAAACGCAAGACTAATATCAACCTCCACTTGTCTTACTGTTGATTTAAGTTGCTTCTGCGCTATTCAATGCTTACGCGATGTTTCTATATAAAACTAAATAATGAGTTAAGCATGGATTGGGTGGCAGATAATTCTGCCACCCAATCCATGCTTAAAGAGTATTATTATGTAAATTTCTTAAAATTGGGAACTTGTCTAGAACATAGAACCTGTCCTTTTCATTAACTGAAAGTAGAAACAGATAAAGGAGTGAAAAACATGTTCTCTTCTGATTGCGAATTTACTAAAATTGATTGCGAGGCGAAGCCAGCTAGTACACTACCTGCCTTTGGTTTTGCTTTCAATGCTTCTGCACCTCAGTTCGCTTCACTATTTACACCACTACTATTACCTAGCGTAAGTCCAAATCCAAATATTACTGTTCCTGTAATCAACGATACAGTAAGTGTCGGAGATGGCATTCGAATTCTACGAGCTGGTATTTATCAAATCAGTTATACATTAACAATTAGTCTTGATAACTCACCTGTTGCACCAGAAGCTGGTCGTTTCTTCTTATCATTAGGTACACCAGCTAACATTATTCCTGGATCAGGTACAGCAGTTCGTTCTAACGTTATTGGTACTGGTGAAGTAGACGTATCCAGTGGGGTTATTCTTATTAACTTAAATCCTGGTGACTTAATTCAAATTGTGCCAGTTCAGTTAATTGGAACTGTAGACATCCGCGCAGCAGCATTAACAGTTGCACAAATTAGTTAGTAAAAAGCGGTATTTCTAATACAGAAATACCGCTTTTTATATATAATAAAAAACACTCACAGTAGCATGAGTGTTTCATTCTTCATATTGTTTTATTGCGTTCTTCTTTTTCCCACAATTGCATCCCTTTTTCTTCACAAATCCTTGTTGTTGTAATTGTTCTTGATATGCCTGTTGTTGTGCTTGGTGTTGTTGCTGTATATGATACCACTGCTGCAGGTCATATGAATTTTGCCTTGGATTATTGCTCACAGCAAACATCTCCTCTACTGTCAATTCTGTCTATTTACTATATGAACAACTCTTTATTTCCGTTCCCTCATTCTTTTAAACTCCGCTTTTTCTCGTATTATGAAAATATATTATTCTCCCATAAAATATCCTGTAATTGTTTCAATGATTGCCGCTGCTCCTGCAATGGCTAATAATGCAAGTAACGGCTCCGCAACGATAGGAATCCAATTATATAAAACTAATAAAAAAGCACTAACCCATACACCTGTACACCAATAACAGCTTAATAATTCGCCAATCCACTTTCTTAATCCATTACCTTTTACTTTTGTAAACGTTGATACACTTCCATCCGGCTCCGTAATCTCTAATTCATCAATAAATGGTCTTCGCAAAAAGGCTGTTATTTTATCATATACAATTAAACGAGTGAGCCTAAAAGCAGCTAACGCAAAAATAAAAAATAAAAGCCAGCTTGTAAACAGCATAATTCCACCTTCCCTTATCCTCTTTCGCCTATTTAAAAAAAAAGGTCTTGAGATTGTGACCAAATCTCCTCGACTCCAATATCTTATTAATGTAAATACAAACAAGAAGATAAGGAGTGACATTAATGAGTTGTAACGAAAATAAACACCATGGCTCTTCTCATTGTGTAGTTGACGTTGTAAAATTCATCAATGAATTACAAGATTGTTCTACAACAACATGTGGATCTGGTTGTGAAATCCCATTCTTAGGTGCACACAATACTGCATCAGTAGCTAATACACGCCCTTTTATTTTATACACAAAAACTGGAGAACCTTTTGAAGCATTCGCACCATCTGCAAGCCTTACTAGCTGCCGATCTCCAATTTTCCGTGTGGAAAGTGTAGATGACGATAGCTGTGCTGTACTACGTGTATTAACTGTAGTTTTAGGTGACAGTTCTCCGGTACCACCTGGTGACGATCCAATTTGTACGTTTTTAGCTGTACCAAATGCAAGATTAATATCTACAACTACTTGCATTACTGTTGATTTAAGCTGTTTCTGTGCGATTCAATGCTTACGCGACGTTTCTATCGTTAAGTAAACTAAAAAACTATTGGGGTGGTAGAAGCTTTCTACCACCTTTACATATTTAAAAGCCAGCCATACTAATCGATTGGATATCATCTATAGACAACCTAATATCTCTCATACTATTTTGCGGCATAATAGATACAATGCCATTACGATACGATATGATCGATCCAACATAAGAAACTGTAGTTGTTTTTATTCTGCACCTTACTTTCGGAATATAATGAGGGCGGTTTAATAAAAAATGAATTTTTTCATCATTATTCATATCCTTAAATGATTTATTATACGGGACAGTTCTTACTGGTTCTTGTTGTTCTTGCTCTTCTTGCTCTTCTTGTTCTGCGTGTTCTTCTTTTTCCTCTTCTATTTTTTCTTCCACTTGTTGCTCTTCTTGTTGTTCTTGCTCTATTACCTCTTCCACAGCACTGCTTACAATATTTTCTTGTCTATCACTTTGCTCTTTTTGATCTTCATTTTCAAAGTTTGTCAGGATAATCCTTTTTATTTTCGGTGCAGTAAGTTCTAAACTTACTTGCGTGATATATAACAACGGTTTTCCAACTGTTGAACTTTTATTTTTATTCTTCACACTCGTCCCTCCCACTTCCATACGTAGCTGAATAAATCGTGTACTATTATAGTTATATTCATCACGTGGTAAGAACTTTCGTTAAAAATCGTTCTTTCTCAGAACAAATAAAAAGGACAATCTCAGCATTTAGAGATTGTCCTTTAAAAATTAATATTATATTTATCCTAGGATATGATACCCTGAATCAACGTGAATGTTTTCTCCTGTTACTCCACGTGCTAAATCACTGAATAGGAATACTGCTGTATCGCCAACTTCTTCTGGAGTTGTTGTACGACGAAGTGGTGCGCGCTCCTCAATTTCTCTTAAGATTGAGTTGAAATCGCCTACACCTTTTGCAGATAACGTACGAATTGGTCCTGCAGAAATAGCGTTGACGCGAATACCATGTTGACCTAAATCGTTCGCTAAATATTTCACGCTCGCTTCTAATGAAGCTTTCGCAACACCCATAACGTTATAATTTTTCACAACGCGCTCGCCGCCAAGGTATGTTAACGTTAAAATATTTCCGCCTTCTGTCATTACTTTCTTCGCTTCTCTTGCTACAGCTGTTAAAGAGAATGCACTAATATTTTGTGCAAGTAAAAATCCATCGCGAGAAGTATCTACAAATTCACCTTTTAAGTCATCGCGATTTGCAAAAGCAATACAATGTGCTACACCGTGAATAGTACCTACTTCTTGTTTAATTGTTTCAAAGCAAGCTGTAAGTTCCTCATCATTCGTTACATCACAAGGTAATACAAGTGATTCTTGTCCTTCTAATGTGTCCGCTAATTCACGAACGTTTCTTTCTAAACGTTCTCCTGCATATGTGAATATTAATTTTGCACCTGCATTATGCAAAGAGCGAGCAATTCCCCATGCAATACTTCTTTGGTTCGCAACGCCCATAACAACAAATGTTTTCCCTTGTAATAGTTCCATGATATATCCTCCCAGAAATACTTATACTTGTTATTAGTACCTGATACTATAATTATAGTACCATAAAACCGCTTAAAGGCAAACAAAAAAGTCATTAACAGAAATTTGTTAATGACTTTTGGTTTCTATAAAAAACCGCTCTAATCCTTCTTCCCAAGAAGGCATTTGTGAAAAACCATTTAATCGTAGCATGTTGTGTTGAAAAATAGAATATTTGGGCCTCGCAGCTGCAGCCCCGAATTCTTCCGTTGAAACAGGTAATACATTCACTTTCATATTTGCATACGAAAATATCTTTTGTGCAAATTCAAACCAAGAGCATGAGCCTCTGTTTGATACGTGGTATGTACCGTATAAAGAAGTATGAATGAGCTTATTAATAACCATATTTAAATCCGCCACATACGTAGGCGAGCCAACTTGATCCGCTACAACAGATATTTCATCTCTTTCTTTTCCTAATCGCATCATCGTTTTCACGAAATTATTTCCATATTTACCATATAGCCACGATGTGCGAACGATAAAATATTTATTATGTAACTCTTTGACGAACTGCTCCCCCGCATACTTAGAGGCTCCATATATATTTATCGGCGCTGGACTATGAAATTCGTCGTATCCATCTGGTCTAGCGCCTTGAAATACATAATCAGTACTAATATAAACTAGCTTCGCCCCTACTAATTGTGAAGCAACCGCTACATTTCTAGCTCCGATTGCATTTATTCTATATGCAAGATCCTGTTCTTTCTCCGCATGATCTACTTTCGTATAGGCAGCACAATGAATAATTATATGTGGTTTTATTTCTTGTACTACTTGTTGTATTCGGGATATATTTGTCACATCTAATAACTTTTTATCAAATGGATATATATCATATTCTTCAGAGTTTAACTCTTCAAATAGTTGCTTTCCTAATTGGCCGTTTGCTCCTGTTATGATAACCCTCTCTTTCATGTAACATGCCCCTTACTGGTCTTTTAGTGGTTTCCACCATTCCTTATTCTTTTCATACCATTTCACCGTCTCTTGTAATCCTTGTTCAAACGTATATTTCGGTTCCCAATCAAATTCATTCTTCATTTTCTCTGCATCAATCGCATAACGACGATCGTGTCCTAAACGATCTGTAACATATTCAATGTCTTTTTTTGTTTTTCCTAAAAGAGTAATAATTTGTTCCACAACTTCTACATTTGTTTTTTCATTATTTCCACCTATATTATATACTTCTCCTACACGTCCCTTATGCAAAACAACGTCAATCGCACTGCAATGATCTGTTACATGTAACCAATCTCTTACATTTAAACCATCACCATATAACGGTAGTTTTTTTCCTTCCAGTGCATTCGTAACCATTAACGGAATTAATTTTTCGGGATACTGGTACGGTCCATAATTGTTAGAACAACGCGTTACTATAACCGGTAATTGATATGTTTTATAGTAAGATAAAGCTATCATGTCCGCGCTCGCCTTACTTGAAGAATATGGACTATTTGGAGCTAACGGCGTTGTCTCTGTAAACTTCCCTGTTTTCCCTAAAGAGCCATACACTTCATCCGTTGATACTTGCACAAGTTTTATATGCGAATATTTTTTAACTAGTTCTAATAAAGTGACCGTCCCAATTACATTTGTATCATAAAAAGGAATCGGATTTTCAATACTACGGTCCACATGTGATTCAGCTGCAAAATTTACAATCACTTGTACGTCTCGCTCTTTTATAACGTATTCTAACAGCTCTCCATTTTGAATTTCTCCTTTTACAAAAGAGTAATTCGGGTGATTCTGAAGAGATTTTACGTTATTTAAATTCCCGCTATATGTTAATGCATCGTAATTAATAATTTTATATGATTCATAACTTTGTAGCATGTAATGAACGAAATTACTTCCAATAAATCCAGCCCCACCTGTTACTAATATATTCATAAACAACTCTCCTACTTAAAAACTATCTTCATATTCCTCTAGTAATGGCAATATCTGATCCTTATCGGACAATATAGGATCTGTTACTGGCCAAGGAATTGCTAAATCTTTATCTTCCCAAAGTAATCCAGAGTCGTGCTTTGCGCTATAATATTCATCTACTTTATACATAACGATAGTATGCGGGACAAGCGTGCAAAATCCATGCGCAAATCCTTTTGGCACTAGTAACTGCCGATGGTTATCTGCACTTAAAATATATCCTTTCCATTGTTTAAATGTTGGTGATTTTTTTCGTAAATCAACGATAACATCATAAATTGCCCCTTGCATAACTTGAATGAGTTTCGTTTGTGCTTTCGGTTTTTTTTGAAAGTGTAGTCCCCGAATCGTTCCTGCCTTAGCCGAATAAGATACGTTATCCTGTACAAATGAATACGTTATCCCTAATGTTTCTAGCACCTGCTTATTATAGCTCTCTGAAAAAAAGCCACGCTCGTCTCCAAACAACCTCGGTTCTAACAATTTTGCATCGGTAAAATTTGTTTCTACAACTTTCATATTCTCACCTATTCTCCGTTAAACTGTTTCCCAAAATTAATACCCCGTGCTAACGTATTCGCCTTTTGAAGCGAAGCATGAGTTCCCGCATCAGTCCACCAGCCGCTCATTTCATTATAAGTAAGTACCCCTCGTTTTAAATACCAATTATTTATATCTGTAATTTCAAGTTCTCCCCGTGCAGAAGGTTTTAATTCTTTAATATAAGAAAAGACTTTCGAATCATACAAATAAATTCCCGTAACCGCATAAGAACTTTTCGGCTCTTTCGGCTTTTCTTCAATTTCAACTATTTTTCGGTTTTGAATATGTGCTACGCCAAATCTTTCGGGATCTTCTACAGATTGCAATAGCACTTTCGCACCTTCTTTTTGATTTGCAAACTCTTCAACATACGGAAGAATATCATCTGAAAAAATATTATCCCCTAATATAACTACCATACGATCATTCCCGACGAAATCTTCACAAAGCCCTAACGCCTGTGCGATCCCGCCCGCTTTATCTTGCACACGATACGTAAAGGACACTCCAAATTCATGACCACTCCCTAAAAAGCTAACGACATCCCCCATATGCTCTTTACCTGTAATAATCATAATATCTGTAATATCGCATTGTTTTAGCTTATATACCGCATGATAAATCATCGGATACCGACCAACAGGAAGTAAATGTTTATTCGTTACTTTCGTTATTGGATATAATCTCGATCCAGTACCACCTGCTAAAATAATTCCTTTCACTTTGCATCTCTCCTTTATGATGGAGATAATATATCTTTGTAATGTTCTACAAACACTTTCCGGTACTTCTCATATGTATCCGCATCAAACTCATCCCCGTTGTAATGAATACACCATAAATTTGCTTGATTTGGGATACCGATTAAATAACCAGCCCTTTGAAACTCTAAAGACTGTGACACATCATAAAAGTGAAACCCTTGAAACAAATCTTCTCGCCACGGAATATCATACTGCGTTGCCATGAATAAACCATCAATTGCCTGAACTGACAAAAATGGTTGATTACCATAAAAAACCTGATCTAAATTTAATAATTGATAATTCTGTCTTCTATACTCAATCACTTTCCCTACTAAATTTTTTCCTTCCCACCATATCCCGTTATTCGGTAAAAACTGAGCCCCAGCGACTCCTATTAAACCAAGCTTTTCATTTTCTTTAAAAAGAGATATAAGTGTAGAAAACATGTCTCGATTAATAAGATATGTATCTTGATGTATATACACTTTGTATTTCGCTGGATATGAAAGGGCTCGGTTGTATGCACTTGCCATACTTTGCGCATCTCGTATCGGAAAAATTTGCACGACATAACCAGGGGGAACAAAAATGTTTCTTATTTGGCTCTCACATTGTTCGAAAAGCTCCTCATTATTTACACAAACAACGACTAATATTGTATGATCTTTCATTTTTGTCCCCCCTTTTATTCTTCCTTATTTACATCTGACATATAGTGTTCCACAAATATTTTTCGATACTTTTCATAGTTCGTCATATTCACATCAAAATGATAATGGATACACCAAGCATCGCGCTGTACAGGCACACCGACTGTATATCCTGCTTTTTTAAATTCAAACGATTGAGATACATCATAAAAATCAAATCCGTCAAATATGTCTTCTCGCCATGGAACATCATATTGTGTCGCCATTAATAAACCGTCAATACATTCTACAGGAATAAATGTTTTTGATTCATGATACGGTTGTTCTAAACTTGCCATATAAAACAAATCATTCATATAACCAATGACCTTCCCTACAATTCCACGCCCTTCGTTCCATACACCAGTCGGAGGAACATATTGCGCTCCAACCATCCCAATCATCCCAAGGTGTTCATGTTCCTCAAATAATTGAAGTAATCCGTATAAAAAAGCCCTATTTATAATAAAAACATCTTGATGTATATACACTTTATACTTCGCAGGATGTGAAATGGCTTGATTGTATCCACTCGTCATACTTTTCGCATTTCGAATCGGCATAAATTGGACAATATATCCTGGCGGTACTAACAATTGCAATATATGTCGCACGCAGTTTGCATACAATTTCCGATCATTTATACATGTAACAAATAATATTGTTTTGTCTGCAGCACTCATAATTGTGATTTTTCAGCTTCAATAATATACTGAAATACAACTGTCTCAGCCATGAAGCCACTTCCAAGACGATATTTTTTACAAATTCCATATAACTCCTCAATAAGTGGTTCATACATTTTATGATCAACATATACACGATCTACTTTACTAATAACATATCCTGCTTTTAAAAACATTCTTAGCATTTCATTAAATGTAAAAAAACGAATATGTGTTTTATCTAATAAACCATATTCTGTATACGTCCAGTTTCCGGCAAGTAAGGGAGCTAATACTGAAATATGAGCAACGTTTGGTATACTTGCTAAAATCACACCATTTTGCTTTATATATGGCTTTACTTTTTCTATTACAGCCCACGGATCAAATAAATGCTCTAATACATCCCCAAATATGACGCAATCAAATTGCCCCTCCTCATAAGGAAGATCTATTTTTTCTATATCCCCTAAAATAACATGATCTAGTCTTTCTTTCGCTTTTTCTGCCGCCTCTGGAAATGCCTCAATTCCTGATACACGTGTACCATTTTCTTTAATAGCTGCTCCCAATGCACCGCTCGAGCAACCAATATCAAGAACTTCTTTCCATTCCTTTTTTATATGCTTTAATAAATTCGGATTCGCTGCATTATAATAATGCTCGGATTTTTCTTCATATAAAGAACTTTTTTCGCGATTCATTTCACACACTCCTTATGCAAATTGAATTAGAAATATAAATCTCATATGAATTCTATAAAGTGCAGATTTTGTTCATCCCCCGCTGATTATTAGCCTACAAATAGCATTATAAAATCTTTTATCTATATTGGTTACGTTACCGATACTCTAATATATAACCAATCTATTAGAGTTAGAATAAAGATACATCATTTCTAAAAAACGAAACTTATTACACTTTATATGGTTTATCAAAAACCCCCCGAAAATATTTACGGTTATATTCAATTGCAGCATTATTCGGAACATAAGAAGCTGCTAATTCATTGTAATAATACGCTTTATCCTGCTCCCCTAACCTGCTATAACAAATACACATTTGTAAATAGGGTAGCCATGTGTAGCTAGCTGGACTATGGAAAGGGCTTTCCGTTGCCATTGGTACTTCCGTAGCAAGTTTAAACCAAAATATCGCTTCATTATATTTTTCTTGTTCCATATATATATATCCTATTCTTGTACAATTCTCTCCTCTAGGGACGTCATACCGAAACGACTTCACACAAGATTCGATTGCCTTCTCCCACATTCCGAGCTTCGCATAGCAATCTCCTAGCTTACCACATGCATAAATTTTTTCTTCATACCATCCTTCGTCTTGATTAAGAAATGTTTCATATAGAAGAACTGCATCATCATATTTTTGGTTATCCGTAGATTCATTTGCGTAATAAAATAAATCTCTCGGACTCAATTCTTCACCTGCAGCTACAGTATTTTGAAAAATTTTCAAATTACGATCTGTTACTTTTTTTTCTTTTTTATGTGTAATAGCAACATTACTACTAAAAACCTCACCAGAAATAGCTAAATACTCATGAACCTTTCCAAACCATTGAAATTGTTTTTCACGCTTTACAAGTCGATTTCTTTTTGTACAATATAAAGGTTTCCCGTTAGAATCCATTGCAAGATGATAAAGCATCGAAACAGCATCAATTTTAGAATCTAATTCTCTTTTTAAAAATTTCAATGCTTCTTGAGCATCTTCTAATAAGACGTCATCTGCATCTAGCCACAATATATACTCTTGCGTCGCTTTTGAAAAAGAAAAATTTCTTGCTGCTGCAAAATCATCAATCCACTGGAAATCATATATGTTAGAAGTGTATTTCTCTACGATTTCTTTCGTTCGATCGACGGAACCTGTATCAACCACTATAATTTCATCCACAATTTTTTCAACTGTGTCTAAACAACGGGCTATTGTCTCCTCCTCATCTCGAACAATCATACATAGACTAATTGTAATTCCTTGCTTGTTCAACATAATCACCCTCTTCCAAATCAATCATATGTTATACATATACTAAACTTTCCATTTTTTTAAATTGTTCAAGTAGTTTAAGATTTCTTTTCAATAATTCAAATGTCCGTGTCATTTTCTTTCGGTTTTGCATCTACTATATAATGAACGCTTTATGGAGGTGAATTTATGTCAAATAATAATTATTCAAATGGATTAAATCCCGATGAATCTTTATCAGCTAGTGCATTTGACCCTAATCTTGTAGGACCTACATTACCACCGATACCACCGTTTACCCTTCCGACTGGGCCGACCGGGCCAACTGGACCGACTGGACCTACGGGGCCGACTGTACCTACCGGGCCAACTGGACCGACGGGGCCGACTGGGCCGACTGGGCCAACTGGACCGACTGGACCGACTGGACCGACTGGACCGACTGGTGACACTGGGACTACTGGACCTACGGGGCCGACTGGTGACACTGGGGCTACTGGACCTACGGGGCCGACTGGTGACACTGGAGCTACTGGACCTACGGGGCCGACTGGGGCTACTGGACCGACTGGACCGACTGGCCCATCAGGACTAGGACTTCCAGCAGGACTATACGCATTTAACTCCGGTGGGATTTCTTTAGATCTAGGAATTAATGATCCAGTACCATTTAATACTGTTGGATCTCAGTTTGGTACAGCAATTTCTCAATTAGATGCTGATACTTTCGTAATTAGTGAAACTGGATTCTATAAAATTACTGTTATCGCTAACACTGCAACAGTAAGTCTATTAGGAGGTCTTACAATTCAAGTGAATGGAGTACCTGTACCAGGTACTGGATCGAGTTTAATCTCACTCGGAGCACCTATCGTTATTCAAGCAATTACGCAAATTACGACAACTCCATCATTAGTTGAAGTAATTGTTACAGGGCTTGGGCTATCATTAGCTCTTGGCACGAGTGCATCTATTATTATTGAAAAAGTTGCTTAATTTTTACTTAGCAGTAAAACTGATATCAGTTTTACTGCTTTTTTCAATTTCAAATTCAATCATGAAACATTCGGTACCTACATAATCATATTGTTGTATGACATTTTGCAGGAGGCACAAATATGGAAAGTAAATCTGCTGTTCAGCTTTATCTCGAATTGCTAAAAAAGACAATTTTATTTGAAATATGGTTAGAATATGAGGCATACTTACCCGCATCTCTACATATTTCGAAAGAACTAGAATTCGAACCAGTTACAGTCCCTCTCCCTTTATTCATTAAGCAATATGCCGAAAACCATAACTTAAAAATTGTAAAACCAAATGTTTCAAAAAGTGAACGTCATGATGGAATGGATTGGCCAAGAGCAGCACATAGCATGATTGGTCGAGAACGTATGAACCAATTACAAGAGGCAATGGAAACCGTTGTTCGTGAAAATATAGAAGGTGATTTTATTGAAACAGGTGTATGGCGCGGAGGATCATGCATTTTTATGAATGGTTTTTTACAAGCAAACAACATTACGGATCGTAATGTGTGGGTTGCAGATTCATTTGAAGGTTTGCCAGCACCGAATCTAGAACAATATCCAAAAGATTACGGTGATTATTTACACACATTCGATTACTTACGCGTCTCTTTAGAACAAGTACAAGAGAATTTCAAAAAATATGATTTACTAAATGATCAAGTGAAATTTTTAAAAGGTTGGTTTAAAGATACTTTACCAACAGCACCAATTGAAAAAATAGCAATTGCACGGCTTGATGGTGATATGTACGAATCCACCATGGATGGTCTCATGAACTTATATGATAAAGTTTCTAAAGGTGGCTATATAATTATCGATGACTACGGGCTACCACCATGCGCTGAGGCTGTGACAGACTTTAGACAGCAACGAAATTTAAAAGCCCCTATTACTAAAATTGATGTATTTGGCGTTTATTGGAGAAAAGAATAAACAAGATTTAATCTATAGGAGATTCCATTTCTACTCATCCTTCTCTCACTTCTAATCCAATTAAGTATTTCTTTTGTGGAATCTCCTTACATATAACAATTGTTTTCCTTTGTTCTCTCACTACAAATTAAAAATTTTATTACTAGAGTTACTATATATTCTCACATAAGAAAGGGGTATACTCATGAGCGAACTTAACAAAGAAATGACTTTACTCCCCCCTCCTGAACTCGTCCAATATGTAGGTGGCGACTTCAAAAAGGTTGGAAAAGAGTTCCTAAAGCATTTTATTCAAATTGGCGCTTTAAAATCAAATGAAAAAGTATTAGATGTAGGCTGCGGCGTCGGCCGAATGGCTGTACCATTAATGAATTACTTAAATGATGATGGAGCGTATTATGGATTTGATTTGTTTAAAGATGGAATTACTTGGTGTCAAAATAACATTTCAACTATGCGTAATAATTTTCAATTTGAACATGTTGACATATACAATCAATTCTATAATCCGGAAGGAAAAGAAGATGCCTCTCAATATCGTTTTCCCTATGAAGACGAAACATTCGATTTTATCTTTTTAACTTCTGTATTTACACATCTTCTCCCAAAAGAATTAGAACATTACGTATCTGAAATTGTACGTGTATTAAAAAAAGACGGGAGATGTTTCATTACATTCTTTCTAATAAATCCTGAATCGTCCTATTATTTAAATGCAGGACAAAGTACATTAGGATTTTATCATCGAATTGAAAATTGCTACGTTGTGAATAAAGATATTCCGAATTTTGCAGTTGCTTATCCTGAGACAGATATTTGCAATCTATTGAATAAGTACGGCCTAGAAATAATTAATAAGCCGCATTACGGTTTATGGTGCGGCAGAAATGAATATACAAGTTACCAAGATATTGTTCTTACAAAAAAAAGCTTCTGAAAGGAAGTTATGTATGATGAATGAAAAAAATCCACCTCTCGTTTCCATCCTTATTCCCACTTATAATCGGCCTCATTATTTCAAAATTGCTCTAGAAAGTGCATTGGCACAAACTTATTCAAATATTGAAATCATCATCGGAGATGACAGCACAAATGATGAAACAGAAACTTTAATACGCGAACAATACTTACCAAATTATAAAAATATAACATACATTCGAAATATCCCTACTCTAGGACAATTTCACAATGACCTTATGCTCATAGAAAAATCAAATGGTGAGTATATAAATTTTTTAATGGACGATGACGTGTTTTATAAGCATAAAATACAAAAAATGATGAACTATTTTGAGCAAGATTCCAATAAAAATCTTGCTCTTGTTACTTCTTATCGAGTACGTATTGATGATCATGGAAATCTAATCGGTGATTCCCATCCAACCCAAAGGTTATATAGTGAAGACACTCCATTAAACGGAATATTTTTAGGTAATTGGATGTTAAAGGGCGGGCACAACATTATCGGTGAGCCTACAACTACTTTGTTTCGAAAAGAATTGCTCACGGATCCTTTTGGTACCCTTAAAGAGCGACAATATTCTTGTAGTGTTGATATGGCCTCATGGATTTCTTTACTTTCTAAAGGAAATGCAATATACATTTCTGAGCCTTTAAGTCAATTTCGCTACCATGCAGGACAACAAATACACAATAAGCTCCTTCAAGGTTGTGAAGATTTCACACACCTTGTTATAACAGCAAAAGAATATGGCTTTTTACAAAATACTATGGACTATAGAGCAGCTCTACTTAGTGCTTACCAATGGTGTAAAAGTTCCTTAAAATACTATCTTCATCAACTAGATATTTTTCCTGACGCACATGTACGTCTTTCCCATTGTTTGGATATAATTATTAAAGAGTTAAACAATTAAACTACTCTGCAAAATCAAAAGTGTATGGGCTATATGCGAATCATTCGTATAGTTCATACATTCTTTCTCATACTATAAAATCCATTACTATAAAGAGCAGTAGAAAGGAATACCTACATTGAAAGATCCAAATTCTCAATATCAAATAGACTACGTATTACTATTTATTTTATTTGCCATTGGGATTGTTAGTTGTTGTGCTATCGCAAGTGCGCAAGCCTCTTTACCACCATTTTTACAAAACGTCAATTTTGTACTAAAGCAAATCCAATGGTACTTCATTGGATTTATAGCCATTGGTGTTATTATGATTATCGATTTCGATCGTTATCAAAAAATTGCTTGGTATTTGTATAGCTTTGCAATGGTACTACTTATAGGACTAGAACTTCAAGTACCAGGTGCCGTTACAATTAAAGGCGCTACTGCTTGGTACAGGCTCTCAGGCATCGGAAATTTTCAGCCTTCTGAAATTATGAAATTATTTTTAATTATCGTCATTGGACGAATTATAGCAAATCATAATGAGAAATATTTTTCCAGAACAGTGCGTGACGATTTTTTATTACTTGGAAAAATATTTGCGACAAGTTTGCCACCACTACTACTTATTGCAAAAGAACCAGATTTAGGAAACACAATGGTCATTTCAGCGATGCTTGCAGCAATGATACTAGTTTCTGGCATACGATGGCGTTTTATTTTCGGATTAGTTTCAGGTACTTTCGTCGCTGGATCTACATTAATATATATTTTTTTTACTCACACAGATTTCTTTAAAGCACACATTTTAAAAGAATATCAACTAAATCGCTTCTACGGATGGTTAGCACCTTACAAATATGATGCACAAGGCTATCAATTAAGACAAGCATTCTTAGCGACTGGATCCGGAGAAATGCAAGGAAAAGGGTGGGAAAATGGACAAGTATATTTTCCAGAACCACATACAGATTTTATTTTCACTAATGTCGCTGAACAATTTGGATTTCTAGGCGCAAGTGTCATTATTTCACTTTTTTTCTTACTCATTTTTCGAATGATTCATATCGCTTTAGAAAGTAATGACCCTTTCGGTAGTTACATTTGCGCTGGTACAATCGGAATGTTTACTTTCCAAGTATTCCAAAATATCGGGATGACAATCGGATTACTTCCCATTACAGGCATAACATTACCTCTTATGAGCTACGGAGGAAGTTCACTACTTACATACATGATTGCGATTGGATTCATTTTAAATGTTCGCTCAAGAACGAAAATCTTTATGTTTAAATGAACAACAAAAAAACGCTATATTTTTATCTCTATCCTTTTTTAGATATACTAATGAAAAATACGATGGAGGTTTAAATATGAAATATGACATTATAGGAGATATTCATGGATGCTTCCAAGAGTTTCAAAATTTAACAGAGAAGCTAGGATATAACTGGAGTAGCGGTCTACCGGTTCACCCTGACCAACGTAAACTTGCATTCGTTGGCGATATTACAGACCGTGGTCCTCATTCATTACGTATGATCGAAATTGTATGGGAACTTGTCATACATAAAAAAGAAGCTTATTACGCTCCTGGAAATCACTGTAATAAACTATATCGATTTTTCCTTGGACGTAATGTAACAGTCGCTCACGGACTTGAAACAACTGTTGCTGAATATGAAGCACTTCCTTCTCGTAAGCAAAACATTATAAAAGAAAAGTTTACCACGCTTTATGAACAATCACCGCTCTACCACATACTAGATGAAAAAAGAGTAATCGTATGTCACGCTGGGATTCGGCAAGATTACATAGGAAGACGAGATAAAAAAGTACAAACCTTTGTATTATATGGCGATATTACAGGAGAAAAGCATGCCGATGGCTCACCTGTCCGTCGTGATTGGGCGCAAGAATACAAGGGGCAAGCTTGGATTGTATATGGACATACACCAGTAGCAGAACCTCGATTCGTCAATCAGACAGTCAATATTGATACTGGTGCTGTATTTGGTGGCAAATTAACCGGATTACGTTATCCTGAAATGGAGACTATCTCTGTCCCTTCTTCGTTACCTTTTGTCGCTGAGAAATTCCGTCCAATTTCATAACTACCTTACTTAGCATTATTTAGGCAGATTTCATATAAAACTAGGTAAAGTAATTAAAAAAAGATGCAATAAAGTGCATCTTTTTTTAATTACCCTACATATAATGTCGCAGGAGGTGACAGAATGAAGAAAAAATCTTCTAAACAAAAAAGAAAATTTCCCCCTTTATATCTGCCCATGTACGGAATTAACAACTGGTGTAGTATTCGAGCTGCAGCGATAGAAGAACTGGAAGAACAAGAGTCATCAAAAAAAAGCAAAGTAAAACCAACATATGTCTCTTTAGAAAATGCTGTGATGAGTCGCATAATCGATCGTAAAAAAATAAAGATGCAACAAAAAAATAAACAGCTCTCAAATCAAGATGAACAGGTACTACATTCTAACCAAACAGAAGAAAAGGCGGAAGAAAATATTTCTGTAGCAATAAATAAAAAAGTGGAACCAGAAATTCCAGCTGCTATTATAAACAAAGTAAAAAAAATAAAAGAAGCATTAGCTTCATCGAATGATATACAAACTGAAAAACCACTCATAATTGAGACACCTACACCTGAAAATACAAAAGTTAAAAGGGGCGGCCGATATGCATATGCGGAGGGGCTTCACTCTCATGCGGAAGGCATGGCAGCACATGCGGAAGGCTTATTAACGCACGCAAAAGGTTCTTTCTCTCATGCAGAAGGATCAAACTCAAAAGCAACTGGACATAGTTCGCATAGTGAGGGAAGTGAAACGACAGCAGGCGGTGCTTATTCTCATGCAGAGGGTAAACAGACGACTGCTTTAGGCGAAGCAGCACACGCAGAAGGAACCGCAACTATCGCTAACGGCTCCTCTTCTCATGCGGAAGGTCATCATACATCAACAGCTCATTTTGCAGGTAGCCATATTATGGGGCGCTTCGGCACTGCAGAAGAAGCTTATTCTTGGTTTATTGCAAATGGTGTAAACGACACCGACCATAATATCGGTGCTAAATGGCTTGCCCATAATGGAGAAATGTACATTGAGGGCGCGTCTTACAATGCAAGCGGAACGGATTTTGCACAAATGTTTGAAACAGAAGGTCATAAACCTATTGATGTCGGTTATTTCGTTACATTTAGTAGCGAAGAAAAAATTCGGATAGCTACTTCACACGATTCGTTCATTTTAGGAATATCTAGTGCAACCCCTGCACTTATAGGAAATAGCGGGGCTTTAAGTTGGCAAAAACGCTATAAAACAGATAACTTTGGGAAACGCCAATATGTATGGACGGAAACAGAAGAAATACAACCTCTTTTAAATACAGAATGGGATCCAGCTTGCAAATATGTAGCAAGAAAAGATCGCACCGAGTGGCTTCCTGTCGGATTAATTGGGCAAATGTTAGTACGTGATGACAGCACTTGCGAAACGCATGGATATTGTCGTCCAAATGACAATGGCATTGCTACAAAAGCGGAAAGTGGATTTTTCGTTATAAAGCGTACGGGTGAAAACCAAATTTTAATATTATTCCGCTAAGAAAAAAGGGAACAAAATTCTTTATAATATAAGAATTTTGTTCCCTTTTTAAGCATTCCTAAGTAGCTCTTGCATATCGCTTGGAATTTTTATAGTGAAAGACATTTCTTTCTCTAAAATAGGATGATAAAACGTCAAAGATTTACTATGAAGTGCTTGCCGTTTCATTTCATCCCTTCTTCCTCCATATAAGTTATCACCAAGTAATGGATGTCCTATATGAGCCATATGCACACGAATTTGATGCGTTCTTCCTGTCTCAAGCTCCAGCGCTACATGTGTCTTATCATATGTACTATCAATTACTTTAAAATGAGTAACCGCCCTTTGTCCATCCTCACAAACCGTTCGCTCAATAATGCTATCAGATTTCCGACCAATTGGTGCATCAATCATTCCTTCTCGTTCTACCATCTCACCGTGAACAATTGCTTCATACGTTCGTTTCACAGCTTTTTGTTGATGCTGCTTAGATAAAAGATGATGCACAAAACGATTTTTTGCAATAAGCATAAGCCCTGAAGTATCACGATCTAACCGTGTTACAATGTGCACTGTACTTGCAAGATGCTGCTTATCATAATGAGATAAAATCGCATTGGCAACACTCCCTGTCGGATGTTCTCTAGATGGAATCGTTGACATGTTCGCCTCTTTATCAATGATAAGAATCGCATCATCTTCATATACAATGCATAAAGGGATGTCTTCTGCCATCATCCCTTCACTTCTTTCCTCCACTGGAAAAAAGACACTTAATTCTTCACCAGCGCGCAACTGATGACGAACACTCGCATGTTGACTATTTACTTCAATTGCCCCGCCGTGAAACTTTATATCCGTTAAAGCGGCTTTAGAAATACCTTTCGTTTTCAAAAATTCCCTAACTAAAGTTCCCTCTTCAGCCAGCCCTATATCCCATTTCAATGTAAATCTGTTCAAATATATAACCCTTTCTATTTATCTGCAACAAACGAGTCACGAACTCGTTTCCAGAACGGGAACGGGCGGAAACGAACAAATCGTACTTTCTCGTTTGCGACACGATACTGGATTGATTTCACATCTTGATGGACCATTGTTAAATGATCCACTGTAATTTGTAAGTTCATTCCTGCAGCCGGCTTTAACACACATGTATGATGCTTCGGCAATACGAGTGGCGATCCTACAGTACGAAACACACGATTGTTAATGGACGCCATTTCTGCAATTTGAATCGCTTCA
Organism: Bacillus sp. S71; assembly: GCF_016625265.1. NCBI lineage: Bacteria > Bacillati > Bacillota > Bacilli > Caryophanales > Bacillaceae > Bacillus > Bacillus sp. S71. Next base: position 163,139 of record NZ_JACVUW010000006.1, read on the forward strand.
ATAGATGGGTGAATAATTGCTCCGCCAAGCGCTTTATTATACGCAGTACTTCCTGAAGGAGTAGAAATACAAAGGCCGTCCCCGCGGAATGTTTCAAAATATTCTCCGCGTATTTCTACTTCTGTTACTAATGTACCTTCTGCACTTTTTACAGTCGCCTCATTCATCGCTAAATACTGTGACTCTTTACTTCCATTCACATAGCGAATAATAACTTCTAAAAGCGGATATTCCACCACTTGGAATGGTGTTTTTGCAATCGCAATTACTAATTTCTCTACTTCTGTCGGTAACCAATCTGCATAGAAACCTAAATGTCCTGTATGTACACCAACAAATGCTGTTTCATCCAATCGATTATAATAACGATGAAACGCATACAAAAGCGTTCCATCTCCCCCAACAGAAATTACAATATCGGGTTCCTTTTCATCCATTATAAATCCAAAATCTAGCAAGTACTCTTTCATCGTGCTTGCCAGTGTATCTGATGATTGATCTCCCTTTGACATAATTGTAAATTTCATCGCCCAACACCCTTTAGTTTATGATTCGGAATCTTTCGTTTCTTGCTTTCTTGAAAAAGCCTTTTGCGCTTCTTGAATTTCAAGACGAATAGAAGACATTTCTTCATCTAATAAAAACGCCGCTTCAGCTGCACGTTGCAAGCGTATTTTAATATCTTCAGGAAAACGTCCACTATATTTATAATTTAAAGAATGCTCAATTGTTGCCCAAAAGTTCATTGCTAGCGTGCGTATTTGGATTTCTACCAATACTTTTTGTTCACCCTGAATCGTTTGAACAGGATAACTAATGACAACATGATAAGAACGATAACCGCTATCTTTCTTTTGCGTGACATAATCACGTTCTTCCACGATTTCAAAGTCATTTCGTTTTCGAAGATATTCTACAACAGGCTTAATCTCATCAACAAATTGACACATCATTCTAAGCCCAGCAATATCCTGCATATCTTCTCTCAATCGGTCTAGCGGTACATTTCTCTTCTCCGCTTTATCAATAATACTTGCAACCGACTTTACCCTTCCTGTTACAAACTCAATTGGAGAATGCTCTGTTAACATTGCAAATTGAGTACGCATTCCTTTTAGTTTCACTTTCAGCTCTGCCACCGCTTGGTGGTAAGGTGCTAAAAATTCTTCCCAATTTCGATTCATTTCAACCACCACCAAAATCAATCCATTTGCTTATAGAAATACTTTTTCTACAGCAGTTACTAATTCTTCTCCGTAATTTGCATTACCTTCAATATTTTCAACTAAATATTCTACTTCTTCTTTTAATCCTTCTAATTCCATTTCAATGTCATTCACGCTAACGAACATAACCACATCGTTATTCATCGCTTCATGCATTGCTTCCCAGCATGTATGCGGAATACTTACATAAATGAAAGATGATTCATTTTCTAAGATATATAAAAATGATAAATTGTCTGAGTCTACAAGTACGTGATTACGTGCACTTAACTCCTTTACCTCTATTTCACTATTTTCCGCACAAAAAATAAGAGCATTCTCTCTCTTTTCTACGCTCTTAACTTGGATTTTATTTTGCATGCTCTAACTCCTCCATCTCAACTTCCTGTCTTACTTAACAGTATTATTGTATCATAACATGGACGCAAACAAATAAAACATTGAACCAAATTTATGAAAAAGCGATAATGTGTAAAGAATTATTTTTCAAAAGGAGATTATACAATGACACAAGAAATTGAAATTGAATTCAAAAATATCGTTACAAAAGAAGAATTCGATACATTATGTAAATCGTTTTCTATTGAAGCATTTACGAAACAAGTGAATCACTACTTTGAAACACCTGACTTCTCGTTAAAAGAAGCTGGCTCTGCACTTCGTATTCGTCATAAAGGAGAAACTTATACGTTAACGTTGAAACAACCTGCAGAAATCGGTTTATTAGAAACGCATCAAGTCGTAACAGAAGACGAAGCAAAAATGATGATGGAATCAAACACAATCATTCAAGGAGCAGTAGTAGATCAATTACACAAATTACAAATTCCTGTTTCTGCTTTAACATATATGGGTAGTTTAACAACAGAAAGAGCAGAAACATTATTTAAAGGCGGAACGCTTGTCTTTGATCATAGTTTCTATTACAATCACGATGATTATGAAATTGAATTTGAAGTACAAGATGAAGAAACAGGAAAAGCTGCATTTATTCATTTATTAACGCAACATAACATACCTGTTCGCCATACAAATAACAAAGTAAAACGCTTTTTCCTTGCCAAACAAAACAAAGCACGCTAAAGTGAAAATTCCACTAGTGAATATGTTTCACTAGTGGATACATCTCACTAAAAAAGTTTACACCCGTAGAATAAGCAAAGAATCTTTGAGAAGGCTGTTTATTTGCCCTCTCGAACATTCCATTGCTACAATAGATATACATTTCATGGAAAAAGGAGTTTATAAAGGATGAGCAAGCAACCGATGACACCATTTGAAGCAATTGGCGGTGAACAATGCATTGCAATATTAGTAGATACATTTTATTCCTATGTCAGTAAACACCCTGACTTATCTCCCATCTTCCCGGAAGATTTAACAGAAACCGCTAGGAAGCAGAAGCAATTTTTAACACAATATTTAGGTGGTCCTAATTTGTACACTGAAGAACATGGTCATCCTATGTTAAGAGCACGCCATCTTCCGTTTGAGATTACTCCAAAACGAGCAGAGGCTTGGCTATCATGCATGGAGCAAGCAATGGATGATACTGGAGTGCATGGTCATATAAGAGAGTTTGTCTTTGAACGTTTAGCATTAACCGCTCAGCATATGGTTAATACTCCAAACGAAACAGGTGAAGTGTAATGGATAAGCAGGAAGCAAAGCATATAAATATGCCATCTCCTTCCGCATGTGAGCATAAGTCTGTAGAAGCATATTTATTTATTGATCCACTTTGTAAAGATTGCTGGGAAATTGAGCCTTTTATTATTAAACTATGGCTTGAATACGGGAAATACTTCTCTATTCGTCATATCGTAACAGGAAAAGTGGATGGAACGAACGCTTCCTCACACAAATGGAATAAACCTGCTAATATTCGATTTGTGTGGGAAAAGACAACAAGTTTACAAGGTTTTTCATGCGATGGAAAGGTACATATGCAAGAAGCATCGTCAACACCATATTTAGTTTCGATGGCAATTAAGGCAGCGGAGTTGCAAGGCCGAAAAGCAGGTTCGAAGTTTTTGCGAAAACTCCAAGAATACATTTTCCTTGAAAATGTATCAAGCCCTGACTGCGAACTATTACTTGCATGTGCGAAAGATAGCAATATTGATGTAGAAGAATTTAAAAAAGATCTACATTCTGCTAGTGCAAAAAAAGCTTTCCAATGTGACTTGAAATTCACGAATGAAATGCATATTACAGAAATACCCTCCCTCGTCTTTTTTCATGCGAACTCAGATGAAGAAGGTATTAAAATCGCTGGAAATTATTCCTACGATGTATACGTACAATTATTGAAAGAACTTGTAAAATGTGAAATTGAGCCAGAACCATTACCACCTTTAGAAGTGCTACTAGAAGCAACACAATTTATATCTTCAAAAGAAGTAGCATTTATTTATGACTGTCCGCAACAAGAAATTGAGCGCGAACTTAAAAAATTACAACTGAAACGAAAAGTACAAATGATAGAAGTAAAATGCGAACGTTATTGGAAATGGATAGCAAAAGAAAAAGACCTGGTGTAAACACCAGGTCTTCTTCTTTACGGCTTATAAAAATATTAAAGGGGATGGGAGAAATTTTCACGTTCAAACAAAGGGGTATATGTTTGTATGTGAATTCGTTCACGCTTATTATATTACAAGATTCGACGTCAGATGACAACCCCTTTTGTCGAATTTCACACTTTTGTCACATTCTAAACGTTTTCATTTTTGAATAAGCTATAAAAAAGGTCATTTAGGGGGGTTATTTATGAAAAAATCTTATATTGCTCTTCTCTTTCTAGCTGTCATCGTTTCTTTTTTCTTGTACATCCTCTCTCTACTACAAGCTTTTCCTAAAATTATTGCCTTACCTCTTTTATTCGTAATCATTGTTATCACTCTCTCTTATTTCAATCATAAAAAACGATTCAAAGGGTTTTAATTTCAAAAATCAGCCGTAAAACTATCCTTTCAGTTAGAAAAAACAAAGAAATTCACCTTGTTTTTTCGACATATATCGACATTTAATCTATTCAAAAAAAGACGAGGATACAATCCCTCGTCTTTTTTCATTACTTTTCTTCAAATAATAATGCTTCTAATTCATTTAATTTCTCTTCAAATACTTGTAGTGCCTCTTTTACTGGTTCAGGAGATGCCATATCTACTCCTGCTTTTTTCAGCACTTCAATTGGATAATCAGAGCTTCCTGCTTTTAAGAACTCGTTAATATAACGTTCTACTGCTGGTTGTCCTTCTTCTAAAATCTGTTTAGATAGAGCTGTCGCTGCGCTAAATCCTGTTGCGTATTGATATACGTAATAGTTGTAGTAGAAGTGTGGAATACGAGACCATTCTAAACCAATCTCTTCGTCGATTACTAAAGCTTCACCGAAATATTTCTTATTTAAATCATAGTAGATTTCCGTTAGCATATCTGGCGTAACAGCATGTCCTTCTTGTACTTTCTTATGAATAATATGTTCAAACTCTGCAAACATCGTTTGACGGAATACAGTACCACGGAATCCTTCTAAATAATGATTTAATAAATATAGACGCTCTTTCTTATCTTCTGTCGTTTTTAATAAATAATCATTTAGAAGCGCTTCATTACAAGTAGATGCCACTTCTGCTACAAAGATGGAATAATCACCATATACGTGCGGTTGTGTTTTTCTTGTATAGTAACTATGCACCGAATGACCAAACTCATGAGCAAGTGTAAATAAGTTATTTACATTATCATGCCAGTTCATTAAAATATACGGATTTGTTCCATATGCACCAGATGAGTATGCCCCGCTTCGTTTTCCTTTATTCTCATACACATCTACCCAGCGATTTTCATATGCCTCTTTCAAAATATCAACATATTCATCACCAAGTACGTTTAAAGATTTTAATAAAAGGTCTTGCGCTTCTTCGTATTTCACATTCATTTTCACTTCTGGTACAAGTGGTGTATATAAATCATACATATGAAGCTCATCAAGTCCTAATGCACGCTTACGAATATCGATGTAACGGTGTAATAAATGTAAGTTGTCATTTACCGTTTCAACGAGTTGATCGTATACTGCTTCCGGAATATTATTATTGCTCAGTGCAGCTTGGCGAGCAGAATCATATTTACGAACACGCGCATTGAAATTATTACGTTTTACTGCTCCACTTAACGTACTTGCGAATGTATTTTTAAATTTCCCATACGTTTCATATACAGCTTTAAATGCATCTTCGCGAACACGAGGATCATCACTTTCTAAAAACTGAATGTAACGGCCATGTGTAATTTCTATTTCTTCTCCGTCTTCACCTTTAATAGATGGGAATTTTAAATCCGCGTTATTCAACATACCGAATGTATTGCTTGACGAACTCATTACTTCAGATGCTTCCGCTAATAAAGCCTCCTCAGCTTCTGATAATACGTGCGGGCGTTGACGTGTAATTTCTTCTAATGCATGTTCATATACACTTAAATCTCTATTTTCCTTCAAGAATGTTTGCAGTGTATCTGCTGAAATCGATAAAATTTCAGGCACAATATACGCTGTGCTACTAGATACTTGTGAATATAAATTTGTTGCACGATCATTTAATGCTTGATATACAGAGTTTGTTGTATCTTGATCGTAACGCATATGAGCATATGTATATAGCTTACCTAATCGCATTGAAATTTCATCTTCATATTGCAATGCCTCAAGTAAATTGTCCGCAGAGTCACCAAGTTTCCCTTTAAATTCAGTTAACTTCGGTAATAGCTCTTTAATAGCCTGGAATTCTTTTTCCCATTCTGCATCCGTTTGGAAAATATCTTCTAATCGCCACGTACTTGCTTCTTCAATCTCGTTGCGATCTGGTAATGCTTTCGCTTTGTTTTGTTCAGACATTCTTTAAGCCCTCCTTTAAATATCTCTACTTAAGTACAATTCGTTTTTTCTTATGTAATTCCTTCACAATCATTCTTTATTATATCCCCTTTTCCTCCTCTCATGTTAAAATTTGCCTCAAATAAAGATAGCGCATGTATTAAGCAAATCTCATCATGTTTCATAATTTCCTCCTCTGTTTTTAACATCACTACATCCCTTATTTTTCGGTACGTATAACTTCCCGCTTTATGCAATACACCTATATAGCATAAAAATGTCATATATTCAGTAACTGCCACTTTCCATGTGTGCTGTGAAAAGTACGGAAGTATCCGCCTTTTCGTATACCTTTTTACATAACTACACACATATTGAAGAGAAATACACTCTCCTACTGCAAGCCCCCCTATACACTTCATATATAGAAAAGCTTGCCATATAAATGGGTTTGTTTGAAAAGCAAATCCAGAAGGGAGTGGAACACCAATTTCAGAAGGAAAACTCGCTGGGGTACATTTAAATTGATATAAGAGGCGTAATAATGACTTATAATTATAATTCCAAATCGGCAGGGCATTTTTGCGGAAGTAGTTCTTTCTCTTCTTCCACTCTTCCCTTAGTATCTCTTTCTCGAAAGGAACGGGAGAAAAAAGCATTTCAAAAGTAGTTTTATCGATTGGTAAATATACAGTATGCGCGAAAAAGATATTTGCAGAAAATGGAGTGACAAATGCACATTTCATAAATGATTTCTCTTTCGAACAGAAGAAAATAAGAAATGGTTGAGGATAAGATTGTAAGGAGAAAGCCATAAGTGAGGAGAATTTCATCCAATATGCAGATTGCTTTTTCAATTGATTTCCACCAACGATCCAAATGACCTGTATACCAGCTCGCCAATATGAATAGGTTCTTTTGTACAGCTGCTCTATAGCAAGGTTTGCACATTGGTATTCAATTGCAATTTTTCTGCCCGCCCTCTCTACAAAAATATCTGGTCGTTGCTTAATTTCCGGAAGGTAGTACTCAATATCCACCTGAAAGTTTTGACGTTTGAACCATCTATATAACAATTCTTTACCGTGCATATGATACGTTGATTCCGCTTCATAAAAGGCAAGACATGAATCCACTTTTTTATGAGCAAAATGCCAACTTTTTTGTTTCCCTAATTTCATTTGCACTTCCTTTCCACAAGCTACACAAAAGAATCGTTCCTGTTGGCGCATACGGCGCAAAAGCTCTTCATTACAATTATAGAGTAAATGAATTTTTTCTCCGTTTTCTCTTTTAGCTATAAATATCGGAATCACACCCTTTCAGCTCCTTATATTCTACAATTTATTACAAATTCCTTTTAAAAAAGAGATGTCCCAATTTCGGACATCTCTTTTTATAATAATGGCGATAATAACCGGTACGTTGATTCAACAATTCGTCTATGCAGACGCCTTTTATGAAAACGATCGACGTGAATTTCACTGGATTCTTCTAAATCGTCTTTAAAGTCTTGAACAAGTCTTTTAATGCTATCTGTATCATATAAAAAAGCATTTACTTCAAAATTCAAATGAAAACTTCTCATATCCATATTAGCTGTCCCAATTGAAGCTAAATCAGAATCAACGATGACAATTTTACTATGAAGAAAACCTTTTTCGTATTCATATATCTTTACTCCTGCGTCTAAAAGCTCCGGGAAGTACGATCTCGATGCGTAAAAGACAGTGCGCTTATCAGGTTTACTCGGCATTAATAAACGAACATCAATACCAGCAAGTGCAGCAACCTTTAATGCGGATAAAATATCATCATCCGGAATAAAATACGGCGTTGCAATCCAAATAGATTTCCGAGCAGAAGCGATCATTGCGAAATATAAATGCTTAATCGTTTCCCACTTATTATCGGGGCCACCTGCGACAAGCTGTACTCCTCCCCAATGATCACCCTCAACTGCTTTTGCTTGTAGATATTCCGGAGCTAGCACAGCCTCTCCAGTCATATAAAACCAATCTTGAAGGAAAATAAGCTGTAAACTTTGAACCGCTTCACCACGTAAATACAAATGCGTGTCTCGCCAAAAGCCAAAATATTTACTTTTTCCCAAATACTCATCACCGATATTTAATCCACCTACAAACCCTTCGTTCCCATCAATCACAACAATTTTCCTATGATTTCGATAATTAATCTTATCGTTTAAAATCGGAAAGCGCACAGGAAAGAACGGAATCATTTCTACACCTGCATCGTTTAATTCTTCAATATACGATTTCGATAACTTAAAACTTCCAACCGCATCATATAAAAAGCGAACAACAACGCCCTCTTTTGATTTTTGTATTAAAATATCTTTAATTTCTGTTCCTAATTTATCATCACGCACAATGTAATATTCCATATGAATGTGATGTTTCGCTCGTTTTAACCCATTTAAAATGGCCTGAAACGTTTCATCTCCATTTGTTAATGTCCTCGTTTCAGTTTGAAATGAAATATTTAAAGCACCTAATCGATCCGCTAAACGAAATAACAGTTCTTGATGCTTATGATTGCGTAAAATTCGTTCTTCGTAATCTTCATGCCCTTTATATTGTAAAAACGCCTGTTCATCAAGTAACGCCTTCTTTTGAAACATTCTTTTTCTCCGAAAATTTTGTCCAAATAATAAATAAGCAAAGAAGCCAAACACAGGAAAAATCCCTAACACAATTAACCATGTAAGTGTTTTAGATGGATGGCGATTTTCTAAGAAAATAACGCAACCAATTAAAAACGCAGATACTGTAAATAAAATACTAATAATACCTAAAATCGAAACATCTTTTATCCCAATCACATCTGAATAAAATGCTACATCAATAAACATACGTAACGAAACAAATAATGCGAACAATAGCAAGATAAAGAAAATCAGCTTTAACGTATTTTTCATCTCTTACCTCCTAACTAAGAAAGCTTTCCTATTCTTCATATAAAAAGCCGATTTCATACTACAGAAATCGGCCTACGTTTTAGCAGGAAAATTATTGCGAATCGTTTCAAGCGCATGCTCTTTCACAATTTGTTTTCCATACTCACTTACACGATGAATTGTTAAAGTTGATTCTTCCCCATATTCTAAAACAATACTTAAAATACGATCGATTTCTTCTTCATCATGTAGCACTTCATCGAATTCCACATATACATAATAGCGGTCCTCAAATGAATACAGCTCATCTTTTATATCTTCAAAGATAAGACGATGACTTAATGAAATGACATCTTCAAAATCATTAAATTTAATTAAAAAGCCAAACGTCCCATCTTCATTAAAGTTTGTTCCTGTTTGTTCTTCTACCTCTTCGACTAACTCTTGTTGGAATAATGATTCAATGCCTTCATCTAGAGGAATATCTATAATTTTGTCTACCCCTATCGGTAGTTCCAGCTTTTGCCCATCCTTTGAAAGCTCTGCTTTCGTGACAAGTACTTCAATCCCTTTATCGACTGCTTGCACTTGGATCCATAACGGCCCATCAATAAAGAAATCGTCATGATCACGAGCTTCGTCCATCATCTCCCAAAAGAGCTCTTCACTTCGTTCGCGATCATACCAAATTTCTTCACGATTAAATCCTCTATCCTCTATATCAATGTACGTAATAAAAAATTTCATCGTATGATCATTAATTCTTTCAATATCCAAAATACAACTCTCCCTTCCTGCTTAGAATTGTTATGAAGGGATTCCCCACTCATATGACAAATCAATAGATTCTTGTACTCTCATTTTATGATAAGATTCTCCAGAATGGAAATAAAATCGATTTATTTTACAAAAATAGTTATATGCCTATCTTTACTCGATCAACTACATAAATATATTATTATAGCGATTTCTTACTTACAAAAAATTTGGACATACATTTCCACATTCCCCCGTACACTGTAATAAGGTGAAACTTCTATTAGAAGGGATTATTTAACAACAACTTTCTTCATCACATACATACAGTTCGCTTATTAAAACATCATAAATGGAGGCAGACGAATGGACTTAGAGTTTTTAACATCCGTACTAATGATTGTCGGTATCGATGTTGTATTAGGTGGTGACAATGCAATCGTCATCGCACTAGCTAGCCGAAATTTACCTGAATCGAAACGAAATAAAGCTATTTTGATCGGTACTCTTTTAGCAATCGTACTAAGAATTGTCCTTACTATACTAGCTGTCTATTTACTCGACATTCCATTTCTACAATTGATTGGCGGGGTTTTACTTACATTAATTGCAATCAATTTATTAACTGATGATAGCAATGACCTTTCTGCCATTCAAGGAAAAACAACTTTATTTCAAGCTGTGCGGACAATTGTTTTCGCGGATCTCGTTATGGGGTTTGATAATGTTATTGCCATTGCAGGTGCAGCTCACGGGAGATTTTTACTCGTCATAATCGGCTTACTCATCTCTATCCCTATTATTATTTGGGGCAGTAAACTTATTTTAATACTTATGGAACGATTTCCATTCCTCATTTATTGCGGTGCAGCAATTCTTGCCTATACTGCAGGGAAAATGGTTACACATGAAGACAGACTTGCAATCTTTTTTCATAACAACCCAAGTTTCACCGCAAGCATTCCTTATTTGTTCATTTTCACTATTTTATGCATCGGCTTTATCGTAAAACAAGTTCGATTACGCAATGTGAAACATTAAAAAAAACCTTCTACTATATAATAGGTAGAAGGTTTTCATATTATTATAATTAATTTACAAGACGTTGTGCTTCACGTAATTGGAACGTTCTTACTGTACGTGGTAAGAAACGACGAATTTCGTCTTCGTTGTAACCAACTTGAAGGCGTTTCTCGTCAATCATAATTGGACGACGTAAAATTCCTGGATAGTCACGAATCATCTTATATAAATCTTGAAGTGGTAAAGACTCTAAGTTTACATTCAATTCTTGGAAAACTTTCGAACGAGTAGAAATAATCTCATCCGTTCCGCTTTCTGTCATACGTAAAATCTCCTTAATTTCCTCAATCGTTAATGGATCTGAGAAGATATTACGTTCTGTATAGGGAATATGATTTTCCTCTAGCCATAATTTCGCCTTTCTACAAGACGTACAGCTTGGAGAACTATATAATGTTACCATACAAAGCTCACTCTCCTTAAAGAGTACAAATTCTGTACTAAATACAGTTTTAATTTCTAACTTCAGCAATTTTTCGCGATAACTTGTCTTATTGAAAAGTACAAAAATCGCATTTCATGTAAGCAACAACTTATAATAAACAACAATTACTTTTAATAAGTAACTTCTATAATCATTATACAATAGATTTTGCAAGAAATATACAGCAAATTTCCTGCTAGTTGAGAAAACTCTTCCGTGTATTTCACTGCTATGTAACATGATTACTCTCACTTCAGCTGTACTTTAACAATAACTTTCAATCCTTTTACTACTCACTTCTCATAGATTTTTCATATAATATATAGTTATTTATCTATAATCTTCCCTATGAAAAAGAGAACGTTTTCTTACTTTTTCTTGATAAATCAATTAAGAAATGTAAGACTATACAAACGAGAATAAAAAGGAACGTTTGTTCTTATTTTAACAAATATCCTCCCTCCTGTCTACACGATTTCTAAAGTAAATTAAATATTTTTCTGACATTTCTTTCTTTTTCATTTTTTATCTCATACAATAAACATACAGACAGGCAAAGGGGGAGTTTTCAAATGATTGCTTTTTTTATTGATTTTATTACGGTTGCTGCCCTCATCATCGGAATAACAGCATTGATTGGTGTCATTACAAATAGCATCGGCGAAAAGCTCTTTGGTGGAAAAGAAAAAATGAAGTTTGTTAACAAAAGTTTGGATGTACAATCTGGCTGGAACCAAGTTGGCGGAAAAGGCATTTATAAGAAACGAACGTATTAAAAAAAAGCAGGCGATCACCTGCTTTTTTTCTTATTTCTCTACTGACGCCCATTTAAAGCTTAAATCGCCGCCATATTTATGGTTATACATATTTTTAATTGAATCTCTTTGTAAATATGCTCTACCACGTTGATATACTGGAACGATCGCAGCATCATCAAGTAACATTTTTTCTGCTTCTAATAAGTTCTTCCAACGAGCATTTACATCGCTTCCATCTTTTTTCGCCTTCATAATGATTTCATCGTATTTTGGATTAGAGTACTTCATCTTATTTTGTGACCCATCTGTTACAAACATATCAAGATATGTAATTGGATCTGGGAAGTCCGCACTCCATCCAGAGAATGACATGACATAATCACCCGCATCTTCTAATTTTAGTTTTTGTGCGAATGGTTGTTGTTTAATTTTTACTGTTAAACCTGGTAAATTCTTTTCTAATTCACCTTTTAAATATTCACCAGTTTTCTTTGATAACTCTACATCTTCATTTAATAATTCTAATTCGATTTCATTTTTACCAAGTTCTTTTTTACCAGCTTCCCAATATTTCTTCGCTTCTTTCACGTTTGGTTTTACAATATCCCCGTTTACAGCACGGAAATCTTTTTTATCTGGTCCTTTAATGAAGTTATCAGGAATTAATCCTGTCGCTGGCTTAGAACCGTTGTTTAATAATGTATCCACGAATGGCTTACGGTCAAAAGCAAGTGAAATTGCTTTACGAATATTTTTATTTGCTAAAGCTGGATCTTTTTGATTTAAACGTAGGAAGAATACAGATGTATCTTCTACTGTTTGGAAATCTGGTTTTCCTTTATATTTATCGATAAACTCCGCTAATAACGACGCTCGATCAATTGCATTTGTTTCATATAAGTTAATTGGCGTAGATGTATCTTTTACAATATTAAAGTTTACTTCTTCAATCTTCACTTCTTTATTGTCCCAATATGATGGGTTCTTTGTCATTTTAAAGCTACGTTCATGCTGCCAATCGCTTAATGTAAATGGTCCGTTATAAAGTGTAGTATTTGCTTCTAAACCAAACTTTGCACCTTGCTCTTTAACAAATTTCTCATTCACAGGATAGAAGATTGGATATACCATTAAATCTACAAGATATGGAATGGAATTGTCTAATTCAACTTCTAATGTGTAATCATCAATTGCTTTTACACCTAGTTGATCAGGACTCATCTCTTTTTTATTAATTTTCTCTGCATTTTTTATATCGTACATAATATAAGCTGATTTCGCAGCTGTATCTGGATTAATCGCTCTTTGCCATGCGTATACGAAATCTTTCGCTGTCACAGGCTCACCGTTTGACCATTTCGCGTCTTCACGTAACTTAAACGTATACTTTTTACCGTCTTCTGACTTTTTAAATTCCTTCGCTACACCTGGAACTAGCTTATCATCTTTTCCTAAACTGTATAAGCCTTCCATCGTATTGTTCATTACTCTTGAAGAAACTGCGTCAGCTGATAATGCTGTGTCCATCGTTGGAATTTCTTGTGTTTCAATTAAGTTAATAACTTGCTTCGCACCGCTTTTCCCGCTATCCCCTTTTGCGTTTGCTTGCGGTTCATCTTTTTGATAGCTACATGCCCCTAACATCATGCTCATCGCTACTGTTGATGCTACAAAAACTGGTATCTTTTTTTTCATACTTCCACCCTCCAAAAAAATGTTAGCCCTTTCATTTTCAAACAGAAAGAAATATATATATGTTCTAATAATTCATATTATACACACAAATATATTTTTTGTATATTTATATTTCTATTTCATTAAAATTTTCTGTAAAAAAATATATCTTTGTAAACGTTTTATATTGCTGATTATCTTTACTAAAGTACCAAAAATAATTATTTTTATATTTTTCTAAATTATCAGAGAAAAATAAATTTTATATTTTATAATACTTTATGTATAATTATCCCAACCTTTTTAACATAAAATAGCAGTCCCTTCATATTAAAAATATGTAGGCTAAAATGAGTGCAAAGGATAAGAAAGTATGTTACGATACATTTTGCTAAAAATAGATATCGGTAAAGAGGGGACGGACATGACAGCAATTCAGGAAAAAAATGGGCCAACAGAGAAATTAAGTTTATTCTTATTAACATGGCCTATTTTTCTAGAAGTTTTTCTTTTTATGTTGATGGGGATCGCTGATACTTTCATGTTAAGTGCATTATCAGACGATGCTGTATCTGGGGTTGGTGCAGCGAATCAATATCTCCATATTGCGATTTTGGTATTAGAAGTCATCGGGAACGGTGCTGCTATCGTTGTATCTCAATACCTCGGTTCCAGACGCTTTATGGAAGCATCTAAAATATCAGCATTAGCCGTCACATTAAATTTAATAGTTGGGCTCGTTATAAGCGCTGGTTTTCTTTTATTTTCGAAACATATGATGCTCGCAATGAACTTACAAGGCGATGTACTAACGTATGCGCAAAACTACTTATCTATCGTCGGAGGGGCTATCTTCCTGCAAGCTATCATTAACTCATTAGCCGCAATCATCCGTGTACATGGTTTTACAAAGCAAGCGATGTTTATTTCACTCGGAATGAATATTATTCATATCGCTGGAAACTACGTACTCATTTTCGGGAAATTTGGTTTCCCTGAGCTCGGTGTACAAGGGGCTGCAATTTCTTCCGCTATCAGTCGATTGATCGCACTTATTGTTTTCTTCTGGTTACTATACCGCGTTATGGAATATCGCGTGAAATTACAATATTACTTCACTTTATCCAAAGAATACATTGGGAAAATTTTAAAAATCGGTATTCCATCTGCATTTGAACAAGTGATGTATCAAGCTTGTCAAATCGTCTTCCTTTATTACGCAACGTACTTAGGAACGGAATCATTAGCTGCTAGACAGTACGCTACTAACATTTCCATGTTCACTTATTTATTTGCAATTGCGATTGGTATGGGAACAGCCATTATTATTGGCCGCCTTGTTGGTGGTGGCGAAAAGGATGAAGCATACGAACGCTTATGGAAAAGTGTAAAATGGGCGATTGGTGTAACTCTATGTATGGTCGCTCTCGTTATTACATTCCGTACACAATTAATGGGACTGTTTACAGATAATCCGCACATTATCGGGTTAGGCGCAAGTGTTCTTTTACTAAGTGTACTACTTGAAACGGGACGTACGATGAATATCGTCATCATTAATTCGCTTCGTGCAGCTGGTGATGCAAAATATCCTGTTTTAATCGGTGCATTCTCTATGGTGTTAATGAGTTTACCACTAGGTTACTTTTTCGCCTTTCATTTAGATATGGGGCTCGTTGGTATTTGGCTAGCGATCGCCATCGACGAATGGACGCGTGCCATTATTATGTTCTTCCGCTGGAAAAGCAGGGCGTGGGAACGTTACGCACTTGTGAAACCAGAAGAGCAAGACGAGATTGGTTCTGTTCAGGCACAGTAGTACTTGTTTGATCATGATGTAGTTATTAATAAATGCAATTTATATCGACTTACCGACAACTCATTTATATAGTATAGAAAAAAGCCATCCTTCCTTAATGGAAGAATGGCTTTTTTTATTATTGATAAATCTCTTTATATTTCTTATACTCTGCTTCAGAACATAGTACGAAATGTCCTGGGCGAATTTCACGCATTGTTGGCACTTCGCTACCGTAATCATGCTGCGATGGATCGTATACGATACGTTTACGATTGCGCTCATAATCTGGATCTGGTAGCGGAATTGCTGATAATAGTGATTTCGTATATGGATGAACTGGATTCGCATATAACTCTTCACTTGTTGTTAGCTCAACGATTTGACCACGGTACATTACACCGATGCGGTCACTAATGTATTTTACCATTGATAAATCATGGGCAATGAATAAGTATGTTAGACCTTTTTCTTTTTGTAGCTTTTTCAGTAAGTTTACAACTTGCGCCTGAATCGATACGTCAAGTGCTGAGATCGGCTCATCCGCAATGATAAATTCTGGTTCTACAGCAAGCGCTCGAGCGATACCGATACGCTGACGTTGTCCACCTGAGAATTCGTGCGGGAAACGGTTCGCGTGCTCTTTATTTAAACCAACTGTGTTTAATAGTTCATGAACACGGTCCATGCGCTCTTTTTTACTTTTCGCTAATCCGTGAATATCAATACCTTCTGCGATAATATCCCCTACTGTCATACGAGGATTTAATGATGCGTATGGATCTTGGAAAATCATTTGCATTTTACGGTTGAATTTCTTCAATTCTGCGCGTGATTTCTTACCATGTACGTTTTCACCATCGAACAATACTTCACCAGCAGTTGCATCATATAAACGAATAATCGTTCTTCCAGTAGTTGATTTACCACAACCTGATTCTCCTACAAGACCAAATGTTTCTCCGCGGTAAATATCAAATGAAATATCATTAACCGCTTTGACAACACCACCACTCACGTCGAAGTGCTGCTTTACATTTTTTACTTCAATTAATTTCTCACGTTGTTTAGTCATGTTGTTCACCTGCTTTCATTTGAAGAATACGTTTTTCAACGACTGCCGGCGGTTTTACCTCTGGAGCTTGCTCGTGAAGTAACCAAGTTGCCGCATAGTGTGTATCACTTACTTTAAATAAAGGTGGGTCCATTTCAAAATCAATTTTTAGTGCCTGTGGGTTACGTGGTGCAAAAGCATCACCCTTTGGCGGCTTTAATAAATCCGGAGGCGTTCCAGGAATTGCATATAACTCTTCCTCTGAGCCATCTAAACTTGGCATAGATGCGATTAAGCCCCAAGTATATGGATGTTTCGGATTATAGAAAATTTCATCTACAGTTCCAATTTCAACAACTTTACCAGCATACATAACTGCCACTCGGTCAGCAACGTTTGCTACTACACCTAAGTCATGCGTAATGAAAATAATTGCCGCTTCTGTTTTTTGCTGAATGTCTTTCATAAGTTCTAAAATTTGTGCCTGAATCGTAACGTCTAGCGCTGTTGTCGGCTCATCGGCAATTAATAATTTCGGGTTACAAGCTAACGCCATCGCAATAACTACACGCTGTCTCATACCACCTGAGAATTGGTGAGGATATTGTTTTAAACGAGCTTCTGGATTTGGAATACCTACAAGGTCGATTAATTCTAAAGCAACTTTACGTGCGTCTGCTTTACTCATCCCTTGGTGTTTAATAAGGCCTTCCATAATTTGATTTCCAATTGTCATCGTTGGGTTTAATGATGTCATTGGATCCTGGAAAATCATCGCGATATCTTTACCACGTACTTGCTGCATTTCTTTTTCTGTTAATTTCGTTAAGTCACGACCTTCAAATACGATCTCACCATTTTTAATGCGTCCAGGAGGATTCGGAATTAATCCCATTAACGCTTTAGAAGTAACTGATTTCCCTGAACCAGATTCTCCTACAATCGCCAATGTCTCTCCTTTTTTCAAATCAAAAGTAACGCCGCGTACAGCTTGTACTTCACCTGCATGTGTATCAAAGGAGACTTGTAAATCTTTTACCTCTAACAATGTTTTCATCTTTGCCTCTCCCCTCTTTTACTTACGCATTTTTGGATCTAACGCATCGCGTAATCCGTCTGCCATTAAGTTAAACGCTAAAATTAATATACTGATGACAACCGCAGGGATGAACATCATATGCGGATACGTTTGAATAGATTTATAACCGTCATTTACAAGAGAACCAAGTGACGCGAATGGTGGCTGAATACCTAAACCGATGAAGCTTAAGAACGCCTCACCAAACACCGCCGTTGGAATTGTAAACATTGTCATTACGATAATTGGTCCCATTACGTTCGGGATTAAGTGTTTTACAATTAATTGTGTATTTGTTGCACCTAATGTACGAGATGCTAACACATATTCTTGGTTTTTTAATTTCAGGATTTGTCCACGAACGATACGCGACATCCCTATCCAACCTGTAATTGCCATTGCGAGTGTAATTGACCATATACCAGATCCCATAATGATTACCATTAAGATAACGATGATTAAGTATGGAATACCGTTAATAATCTCCATAATACGTTGCATAATATTATCTACTCTGCCGCCATAAAACGCTGAAATACCTCCGTATGCAACCCCAATTACTAAGTCAATTGCTGCTGCTAAAAGAGCGATATATAATGATACTCGTGTACCTTCCCATGTTCTTGTCCATAAATCACGACCAAGATCATCTGTACCAAACCAGAAATACTCTTTAATATCACGTTTTTCATATTGGTCAACACCATATTGATCTGTACCGTCAAATGGTAACCAATGAACATTTTCAATAACAGGAATTTTCGGTGGCATTTTCGCACGACCTAAATCTTGCTCTTTATACGAGTGTTTACTTACCATCGGTCCAAAAATTGCTAGTAATATAATAAGGCTTAATAATACGAAACCAAACATCGCGCCTTTATGTTGGAACAAACGTCTTCTTACATCTTGCCAAAACGTTAAGCTTGGACGGGCAATGACTTCATTATCCACATTATTTTGATTGGCTTGTTGAAATAAATCTGGAGATAATTTTTGTACATCTTTCATCACTTTTTCCCTCCCGCTAAACGAATTCGAGGATCAATAATTCCGTATAAAATATCGACAATGAAAATAACTAAAATGAAGATTGCACTATAGAAAATTGTAGTTCCCATAATAACTGTATAGTCATTCACTGTAATAGATTTAACGAACTGTTCCCCTAGTCCTGGTACAGCATAAATTTGCTCAATAACTAATGTACCTGTGATTAAACCTGCAACCATTGGTCCTAAAATTGTTACTACTGGAATTAACGCGTTACGAAGTGCGTGTTTGATAATGATAACACCTTGGCTAATCCCTTTCGCTTTTGCTGTTAAAATGTAATCGGCTTGCATAACTTCAATTAACTCGGCACGAGCGAAACGTGCGATTGTTGCAATAACTGCCATCGATAAAGCAATTGTAGGCATTACTGTAAACTCTGGTCCTTTCCAGAACGCTACTGGGAACCAACCAAGTTTTACCCCTACGAAATATTGTAGTAAAGCGGCGAATACGAATGATGGTACCGACATCCCGAGTACGGAAATAATTGTCGCTCCATAATCGACCCATGTATTGTTACGAAGTGCCGCAACGATTCCTAAAATTAAACCGATAAATGTTCCTAATATAATCGCTTGTAAACCAAGCTGTGCTGATGGTCCAATGCGATCCACAATCATATCTGTTACTGGACGGTTATCATATTGGAATGATACCCCTAAATCACCTTTTGCTAAGTTACCTAAGTAACGTGCGTATTGAACTGGTACCGGATCATTTAAACCATATTTTTCCAGAATGATTTCTTTTTGTGCCGGTGATAGCTTCTCCTGGTTTTTAAGCGGAGAACCCGGAAGTAATTTCATCAAAAAGAAAGTCAGCGTAGTAATTAAAAATAATGTCAAAGCCATGTACACGAAACGTTTTAATACATAACGTCCCATAGTCAAGCACCTCCCCGTTTTTCTCAAAAGCAATAAGATAGTTTAAAATATTCTTACTTTTATTTTTTTAAAATAAGAGCATATGCCCATCATAGGCATATACCCTTATTCATGATGGAAACCATTTTTAATTTTTGAGTTCAACCCACTTATAGCTAAATTCTCCGCCATATTTATGTTCTAATAGGCCAGTAATTGAGCCACGTTGTAAATATGCTTTTCCAGGTTGATATACTGGAGCAATCGCAGCATCTTCAAGCAGTTGTTTTTCCGCTTTTAATAGTGCATCCCAGCGAGCTTGTACATCAACTTCTGTTTTTGCTTTTTTAATTAAATCATCATACGCTGAATTTGCGTAATTTACTTTGTTTTGCGCATTACCTGTTGTATACATTTCAAGGAATGACATTGGATCCATATAATCTGGACTCCATCCTGCATACGACATCGCATAATCTCCACTTGCTTCAAGTTTTAATTTTTGTGCAAATGGCTGCATTTTTGTCGGAACTGTTAGACCTGGTAAGTTCTTTTCAAATTGGCCTTTTAAATACTCTCCGATTTTTTTAGCATCATCAGTATCAAAGTTTAATAGCTCTAACTCTACTTTCTCTACACCAAGTTCTTTTTTACCAGCTTCCCAATATTTTTGAGCTTCTTTAATATCCTCTTTTATAAGCTTTCCGTTCTCTTCACGGAAGTCTTTTCCATTCGGACCTTTTGCTAAGCCTTTCGGAACAAAACCATATATCCCCTCTGAACCATCGTTTAAGATAACTTTTCCGATATTTTCACGTTCAAAGGACATTGCAATTGCTTTTCGGATATTTTTATTTGCTAAAAATTTATTCTTTTCATTTAAGCGAATAAATTGTGTAGATGGCCTTTTAATCGTTTTGAAATCAGCATCTGATTTGTATTTATCTACAAACTCTGATGTTAACACTACACGATCAATTGCTTTCGTTTCATATAAATTTATAGCAGTTGAACGATCCTTAACAATATTGAAGTTTATTTCTTCAAGTTTTACTTCTTTATTTTCCCAATACGTTGGATTTTTCTTAAGTTGGAAGCTTTGTTCATGCTTCCATTCATTTAATACGAATGGACCATTATAAAGTGTCGTATTGGATTCTAATCCAAATTTTGCTCCTTGTTCTGTTACAAACTTCTCATTCAAAGGATACAATGTTGGATAGACTGTTAAACTTACAAAATAAGGAACAGGGTTATCTAATTCCACTTCAAGTGTATGATCATCAATTGCCTTTACACCAAGTTCTTCAATTGGTAATTCTTTTTTGTTAACTTTCTCCGCATTTTTAACATCAAATAGTATGTAAGCAAACTTGGCACCCGTATTTGAATCTACAGCTCTTCTCCAAGAATAAACGAAGTCTTTCGCTGTTACAGGTTCACCATTAGACCATTTCGCATCTTCACGTAATTTAAATACATACTTTTTGCCATCCTCTGATTTCTCATAAGATTTTGCGACACCTGGAACAAGTTTATCATCTTTCCCCAGACGATATAATCCCTCCATTGTATTATTCATGATGTTAGAAGATGTTGCATCTGTTGATAACGTCGTATCCATAGTTGGAATTTCAGCTGTTTCGGTTAAATTTAACACTTGTTTGTTTGAGGATTTTTCTTTTGCGCCTGCTTTATTGTCCTCTTTTTGGTAACTACAAGCCCCTAGCATACTGACTGTCAACGTCGATGCAACTAATAACGGTATCTTTTTCTTCATGTTGTGTTGCCTCCCCTACTTGCACTTCCTGTACCCTCACTTGTTAAAAAGTAGAATTGAAAGAATAATCTCCAAGTTTCTACAATTTTCATTATACATATAATATAACAATTGTGAATATAGTTTTTTGTTTTTTTGTTAAAATTTTTAATAAAATGTTTATATTTTTATTTTTTTGTAAAGGGATACGTTAACATTGATACCATCATCTTGAAATCAGACCTTTAATTGCGTATAATTTTCAAAAAATTAATTCTAGTACATATTATAGCTTTTATAGTATAATAATTCTAGTAATATTTTGACGGAGGGGAACATTTTGAATAAAGTTTTTTTTCATACTTGTATACTAATTTTCATAGCGATAATCGCTTCTAGTATTGGCGCATTCCTCATTTCATCGCAATTTTTGTTGAATTTTGTCAACATCTTGTTTTATATTGCACTGTTTTTTATTCTTATCGGCGGTTTTTTATACATATTTCAAAATGGTTTTTTCAATGTAACCATTTACGCATTCCAAAGAGTATTTGGTACGAATAAAAAGATTGACTCTTTAATTGAAGAAGTCGAGGAACCTACAGATAAGAAAGAACGTATTTATAAAACATATTCATTCAAATGGACATATCCAATTTGTATTACAGGTATCGTTCTTGGGTTGTTCTCGACCCTTATTAGCTTTACTATTTTGATGTAGTTTGCAAACACTATCCCATATGATATAATAATCAGCAAAACATTTTGTTATAAAACTTTAGTTCTTTCATATTAAAAGAGCTCAAGTAACAATAAATAAATTTATATGTATGCGATGATAAAGAAGAGTACATATTGAGGCAATTTCAGAGAGCTTGTGGTCGGTGTGAACAAGTAATTGTACAGTATGGAATGGGCTTTTGAGCACCAAACCGAACCGAAAGTAGTAGGCTTTGGCGTTATATCCAAACGTTATTATGGATTAGAGAGATTTCACAGTAGTGAAATAATTAGGGTGGTACCGCGGTCCATTCGTCCCTATAGTTTTTGGGATGAATGGGCTTTTTTGTTTGCCTTCTCTTCCCCCATCACGCATTCAATTTTAGGAGGAATTACTTATGTCAGTTATCTTTTCTGGTATTCAGCCAAGTGGAACGATTACACTTGGAAACTATTTAGGAGCAATGAAGCAGTTTACAGAGCTTCAAAATGAACACGACTGTTATTTCTGTATTGTAAACCAACATGCGATTACAGTACCTCAAGATCCCGTCGGGCTTCGTAAAAACATCCGCAGTCTTGCTGCACTTTATGTGGCATGTGGCATTGACCCTGAAAAAGCTACTTTATTTGTACAATCAGAAGTACCAGCACACGCTCAACTAGGTTGGATCATGCAATCTGTTGCTTACGTTGGAGAATTAGAGCGTATGACGCAATATAAAGATAAAGCTTCTGGTAGAGATTCAGTTCCAGCTGGATTACTTACGTATCCACCATTAATGGCTGCTGATATTTTACTTTACAATACTGAAATCGTGCCGGTTGGTGATGATCAAAAGCAACATATCGAATTAACACGTGACCTAGCAGAGCGTTTCAACAAACGTTACCGTGAAATCTTTACAATGCCTGAAATTCGTATTCCAAAAGTAGGAGCTCGCGTTATGTCATTAACAGAACCTACGAAAAAAATGAGCAAATCTGATCCGAATCCAAAATCAATGATTAGTATGCTTGATGAGCCAAAAACAATTGAAAAGAAAATTAAGAGTGCTGTTACTGACTCTGAAGGTATTGTGAAATTTGATAAAGAAAACAAACCTGGTATCTCTAACTTATTAACAATCTACTCTTCATTCTCTGGAAAAACAGTTGAAGAAATTGAAGCAATGTACGAAGGAAAAGGATACGGCGACTTCAAAGGCGACCTAGCGCAAGTAGTCGTAGAAGCAATTCGTCCAATCCAAGACAAATATAACGAACTAATCAACTCACCAGAACTAGACGAAATTCTAGACAAAGGTGCAGAAAAAGCAAACCGCGTTGCATTCAAACAACTACGCAAAGTAGAAAACGCAATGGGACTAAGCAGAAAACGTAGGTAACATATAAAGCGGAGGCGGCTAGTTTAGAATGCGAAGCCACCGAACATTCTTGCCGCTGGAACTAGATTACTACAAAATTAAAAAACCGCCAATTGGCGGTTTTTTAATTTACCTTTTGCTCATTTTCCATTTCCCATAACTTTTCAAAAAATGGCTGTCCTTTTACGAGACGCTCGCATAATTGTTCATGTTTCTCAGACCAGCCAGCTTTCGCTTCATCATACAGTCTAGCCCAAATATCCTCGAACTCCATATGTTGAACCGTTCCATATGCTGATGGATCCCACTCTGTGTACCAATAGCGAATCTCTGCTGTATTTTTCGTTGTATGTAATTGATCTAACGCCATAAATAATAATTGTTTTAGCTGTCTTTCTTTACGAGTCAAGCCATTCATAATGAAAGGCGATGGTGATAAAATGTGATGTTCTTTTTCTGTTTCTTCTACTTGGAACTCATACTTTTCTGCTTGTACGTTTTCTACCATCTCATATACCATCTGCTCTTGGCGTGGTATAAGTCTACTTTTGCGAATTGGTACATTGTAACCAATTGTGTCAATCGCAATAATTCCTTTTCCATCTGTAACAACAAAGCAATACTCTTGCTGCAAACGTTCATGATTTTTACGAATATAAGCCTTATGATGTACGTCTTCCAGCATTTTTTGCGGAAGCTCTAACAATTCGTTCTCGATGTAATGATATAATGTGGCATCTACTTTTAATAATGGCACTTGATCTAATAGCTCAATCGTATCATCTTTCCGCCATTCGTAAAAATGACAAACGTTATACCCATTCTCTTCACCTTCAAACCAATTTACCCATACATCATGTAGATATAACATTCACTACCCCTCACTTCACTACTGTTTGTACCAATCATTATGTTCATTTTTGCTTAACTTTATTCCACTTGAGGAAATATATTCTAATTATTATTTTTTCTTCTATTAATACTAAAAAAAACAGGAAATAGAGCCCCTGTTTTTTTATATATGAAATGTATTTGCTTTATTCAATATTTCTTTTGCATCTATAGATAATAAAGAAAGTGTATCTTCTCCTTCCAAAGTTACACAATCTTTGACAATATGAAATCCAAGCGCATAGCCAAGCATCTTCGGATAAGAGTGAAAGCCATTTAATAAGATGTCATGTTCCCTTGTTCCTCGTTTTATACTTATTCTTTCATGTACAACATTTTTCCAATAATAAATAGCCTCTTCTTTTGAAAGATACGCCGTCCACGGTGCATTATTTTTTTCTGTATACCTTTCTGTTACTGCTTGCTCAGCTAGCCCTTCCATAATCATTGTATCAAGTAATGTATATTCTGTTTCTTTCGTCTCAATTTGATGTAACCTGCATATGTGATGGTATTCATGCGCCAATAACACTTTTAATTCTTCTACCGAATTCCGTCCACATACGAATAAGAAAATAACATGACGCATAGATAATCCAGCCCTACCGTTATACTCTTCTTGCACAGTTCGATTATAGGAATCTGATAATAAAATAAAGACAGGGACATCCGGACCTTTCAACCAATTTTTCAATTTATCATACTCCAGGCTCAACTCTTTCCAAATTTCCTTTTCCTCTAATTCTTTAATTTCCTTTTCCCCGCGCATGATCGGGCGATACATCCCTTTTGAAATTAAAAAGCGATACAACCTTTCTTTTGGCAACGGAATATACTTCGTAAATTTCTCACAAAGTTTCTCTGGCCGTCCATAATATAAATGTAGCCATTCAGCTGTTTCAACAATCCCCATCTTTATCCCTCCTTTTTCTTATGTATATGCTACAGGAGAAAAAGACGTAAAAATAAATAAGGAGTTTTTTCGCAATATAATGCGGAAAAACTCCTTATTTTATCTATTATTTATACGATTTAAATACTAACACTGCGTTATGACCACCGAATCCTAATGAGTTACTTAATACTGCATTAACTTCTTGATGTCTCGCTTGATTCGGTACGTAATCTAAGTCACATTCTGGATCTGGTGTCTCATAGTTAATTGTTGGAGGAATTACTCCGTCTGTAATTGATTTAATAGAGAAAATCGCTTCAACAGCACCAGCTGCTCCTAATAAGTGACCTGTCATTGATTTCGTTGAGCTAATTGCTACTTTATACGCGTGCTCACCGAACGTTTCTTTAATTGCCATCGTTTCATATTTTTCATTCGCATCCGTACTTGTACCATGCGCATTAATGTAATCAATATCTTCTGGCTGTAGGCCTGCATCAGCTAAAGCTTGACGCATTGCACGCACTCCGCCTTCACCACCAGGAGCAGGCATTGTAATATGGAATGCATCACCAGTTGCACCGTAACCAGCGATTTCCGCGTAAATGTGAGCACCACGAGCTAATGCGTGTTCTAATTCTTCAAGAATTAGAATACCTGAGCCTTCACCCATTACGAAACCGCTACGGTTTTTATCAAATGGACGGCAAGCCGTTGCTGGGTCTTCATTAAATGTTAATGCTTTCGCTGAGCTAAATCCTGCGAATGCCATACTTGTTAGCGGTGCTTCTGCTCCACCTGTAATCATTGCATCAGCATCACCACGCTGAATTGCTTTAAATGCATCGCCAATTGAGTTTGCACCAGATGCACAAGCCGTTACAGAACAAGTGTTAATTCCTTTTGCTCCTGTTGCAATTGATACTTGGCCTGCTGCCATATCTGGAATCATCATCGGCACGAAGAATGGGCTCACGCGGCGTGGGCCTTTCTCAGTAAAAATCTTAAATTGTTCTTCGTATGTTTCCATACCGCCAATACCAGATCCAATCCATACACCAATTCGAGGTCCGTTTTCTTCTGTAATTTCAAGCTTTGCATCTGCAACTGCCATTTTCGCTGCTGCTACTGCATATTGTGTAAAGCGATCCATACGGCGCGCTTCTTTTTTATCAATATATTTCTCGACTTCAAAGTCGTTAATTTCCGCTGCTACTTTTGCTGGAAATAGTTCTGGATCAATTCTTGTAAGTCGCCCGATTCCAGATACACCCTTTTTAATGTTTTCCCATGCTGTTTCAACATCTGTTCCGACCGGTGTAACAGCTCCTAGTCCTGTAATTACGACCCTCTTTTTTTCCATACAAAATACACTCCTTTTTTTCTCTCAGTCCTTATTTACCCCAACGAAGAGCAACTGCTCCCCATGTTAATCCACCGCCAAAACCAACAAGTATAATTAAATCACCGTCTTGAATACGTCCGTTTTGCAATTCCTCTACCATTGCAATCGGAATTGAAGAAGCTGATGTATTACCGAACTTCTCAATTGTCATACTCATTTTTTCTTGTGGTAAATTTAACCTCTCTCTTGCAGATTCCATAATACGAATATTCGCTTGATGCGGTACTAAGAAATCTACATCCTCTTTTGTAAGACCAGCCTTATCCAGCACGCGAAGACAAGATTCACCAAGTTGACGAACGGCAAATTTAAAGACTTCTCTGCCATTCATCATAACATACTCGTCTTGATATAGATGCTTACCGCCGCTTCCGTCTGCTCCTAATTCGAAAGATAGAACGCCTCTTCCTTCTGAAACTGCTCCCATTACGATAGCACCGGCTCCGTCTCCAAATAATACCGCTGTATTTCGATCATTCCAGTCTACAATTTTAGATAGCTTATCACTACCAACTACTAATACGTTTTTATAAGTCCCCGTTTGAATAAATTGCTGCGCTGTAATCATTCCGTACATAAAACCAGCGCATGCTGCACCTACATCCATTGCAGCTGCATGTTTCGCTCCAATCGCTTCTTGAATGACACAAGCTACTGCTGGAAACGCACGATCTGGTGTTACTGTCGCCACTAAAATAAGATCGATATCTTCTCCGCTAACCCCTGCATCTTCAAGTGCTTTTTTTGCAGCCTCTACGGCCATATATGAAGTATCTATTGTATCATCGGCAATGCGTCTTTCTGCAATTCCCGTTCTCGTACGAATCCATTCATCGGATGTATCCATTACTTTCTCTAAATCGTGATTTGTGACTACTTTTTCTGGCACATATCTTCCGATCCCTAAAATGCCCACGTTCACATCGCAGCCCTCCGTTTTATATCAATTATTATGACTTGGTACTAATTTTAAAACATAAATGTATTTTTGTCTAGAATATATTTCGCATAAAACAGAAAGCTAACGCATTATCCACTTTATTTTTTATTAAAAGAAACAGAATCATACCTTTTCGTGTTTCATTCCAAATAAAAAGGCCCGAACCGCTTCTACTCACGATTCGAGCCTCCCCTCCATCAAAAAAGAAGGATTTTATTCTTTATCTGCTTTTCTTCTAAACTAGAGAGTTCTCTTCACTACTTTTCCTTTATCCTATTCATATCTCTGGTTTTCCCCCAGGCGAGAATAAAAAAGGCCCTGACCGCTTCTATCCACGGTTCGGGCCTCTCTTCCATCTTAAAAAGATGCTTTTTATTCTTTATCTGCTTTCCCAAGCTCATAAGCTTCGTTCATAACTTTCATTAACAACTCTAACACCGGCTGTGCCTTCTCCATATCAAGTGCAATTCCGTTATCATCTAAAATTGCCTTCGCTTCCGGTAAATGCTTCATTGCGATTTGTAAAAACTGCATGCTTTTTTCGTTCATATTATACTCTTCCTCTCCATTAAAACTTTCACATACAATAGTGTAACACGCGTGCTACTCTTCGTATAACTCTTTATATTTTTTCATGTGTGCCAGTTGCTTATTTAAACCGTATTCTAACGGAGTATTTCTTTTTATCGAAATGACTTCAATAGCCTCATCTCTTATTTCATTATTATTTTTATTTACTTTATCATCCGCGCGTAAAAGATTCATACCTTTTTCCCATAATGACTGTTTACCACTAAGTAAATTGTATATACCAAGATGCGCCCCGTTCGTTCCATTTTCCCATAAGTATTCACATACATCTTCAATATAAAGTAAATCACTTCCTTTTTCCTCACTCGTACAACGGCACTCTTTCTCTTCTAATTCTGATAAAATGAGCTGATGATACATCATAAAGGATGGTTGCCACGGTCCATATAATGTAGGAACTCGAAATACACTATATTTTAAATTCCCTTTTTTCAACCCTTCTTCTACTTTCAAAAATAGTCGCTTATTTTCGGATTCACCTGTACTACTTACTTCAATAGAAGAAATTAAATTTAACTTCACTTTTTGTTCTTCACACATTCTTATAATTCGCTTTAAATATTGTAATATGACTCTTTCATTCCGAAATCCACATTGCTGATTTGGCTCATATAAGCAAAAGTAGACAGTATCGAATCTCTCTTCCTCTACCGATCTCCATCCATCTTCATCTCTTATCGAATAATACGTAAATAACGCATTTCGCCCAATTAACAATAACTTCTCTTCATTAATTTTGGTCATACTATCGAATTCATCAAAATCAAGACCATACACTTCTACTTCTTCTGCGATCATTTTATTCACAAGGTGATAACCTACAAACGTAAGTGCACCTATTATCAGCACGCGTTCCATACCACCAACCCTTTCCCTTTGAAACAAATAGCTCCTCATTTATGTATATGGGAGCTTCACAATTCTTCTTCATATTTTTTAAAGAAATCGGTCGTTTGCCTAACCATTTTATATTTCACATCTTGCAGATGGAATAAGACAGAAGTATCACATTGATTTAATTGCCTCATTTTCTCATATCTCCGCAACTGCTGTTTTCTTCCTCTTTTTTCTTGTGTTGATACGAAAATTTTAACAGGTACACAAGATGGAAGAAGCGTAAATGATTTCTTATTTATTTTTAAATCTAATTCTTCTTCTTTGGAATCATACGCCAAACTTAATTCCTTCACGAGTCTCTTGTAAAAAAACTTATGCTCTTTCTCAAAACCCACATATTCTGGTAAATCTAAACACGGATTTAACATAACAACAGAACGAATACATTCAGGATATTTGTTCATCATTTCAAGTGCCACAAGCGCTCCCATACCATCTGCCATAATGTGCATCTTCGCATTTAACGTCTCTTTTCTCAAAACAACATCATATAAACGTTTTGCCAGACGAACAGATTGATCGTTCCCCCAATGTCTTCCGTATAAATTAGAGGAAAAGACCGTGTAGCCTTGCTCAATAAGACCATGTAAGAAATAAGATTTACCCGCATGTTGTGTCCATAAACTTGTACCATTCTCAATAAAGTAGTTATAATCACCGAGGAGCATAACAGAAAATCCATTTGGCTTCTCCGGTAAATAAATGACACATGGTTCTTTTTCTAAGTAAAAAAAACGTTCCGTAATACTCATTTTTCCCCCGCCTTATTTTCTAAACATATAAAACCACTCTTTTATAATGTATGAACGGAATGCAAATTTGCGTTGAAAAATCTACAAATATTTTTCTATATTCTTTTTTCAATTGTGTTACAATAAGGACAGATTGAACGAATAGAGGTGTAAAATATGCGTTTCATTTGGGCATTAATTTGGTCGTTCTTACTTGTACATATGATGAGCTACGTAATTGGCTCTATGACTGGCGGTACATACGACTTTAACCAAGCGTCTATTTTCTCAGTTGTTCTTGCTGTATTAGTACTCGCAATTTCAGCTGCAATTCCAAACGAGCCAGTAGAACAACACTAAAAAAAGAGTCCGGATTTTATCCGAACTCTTTTTTATTTTCATTTCACATGAACGACTAATTCGTTATTTTCTACATCAACAACTACGTGACTATTGTCTGTAATTGTTCCTGCAATTAATTCTCTTGCTAATTTCGTTTCCACTTGACGTTGTACGTATCGTTTTAATGGACGAGCTCCGTACATTGGGTCGAAACCAGCTTCTACAACAAATTCTTTTGCTGCATCTGTTAATTCTACTGTAATGTGACGGTCAGCTAGACGGCCTTGTAGTTCTTTTACAATTTTATCAACAATGCCTTTAATTTCATTCGTTGTAAGAGGTTTGAATAAAATAATTTCATCAACACGGTTTAAAAATTCAGGGCGGAAATGTCCTCTTAATTGCCCCATTACAAGGTCTCTTGATTCCTCTTTAATCGAACCATCTTCTTCTAATCCCTCTAGTAAATGAGCAGATCCAATATTTGAAGTCATAATAATAACTGTGTTTTTAAAGTCTACTGTTCTTCCTTGTGAATCTGTAATGCGTCCATCATCTAACATTTGTAATAAAATGTTGAACACTTCTGGATGTGCTTTTTCGATTTCGTCTAACAAAATAACTGAATATGGTTTACGTCTTACCGCTTCTGTTAATTGACCGCCCTCTTCATATCCTACATATCCAGGAGGCGCACCAATTAAGCGTGACACAGCGTGTTTCTCCATATACTCAGACATGTCAATACGAATCATTTGCTCTTCACTATCGAATAAAGACTGCGCTAACGTTTTTGCAAGTTCTGTTTTACCAACACCCGTAGGGCCTAAGAAAATGAAGGAACCAATTGGACGATTCGGGTCTTTAATACCAGCGCGTGCACGAAGAACCGCGTCTGATACTAGGCTTACTGCTTCCTCTTGTCCGATGACACGCTCTGATAAGATTTGCTCTAAGCGTAGTAATTTCTCACGTTCGCCTTCAACAAGTTTAGCAACAGGAATACCAGTCCAGCGTGAAACAATATCTGCAATTTCTTCTTCACTTACTTCCTCACGTAATAAACGATTTTCTTCTTTATTATGCGCGCCCATTTCTTCCGCTTCTTTTAATTCTTTTTCGATTGCAGGAATTTTCCCGTGACGAAGTTCGGCTGCTTTATTTAAATCGTAATTACCTTCTGCTTCTTCTAATTCACGGCGCAGACGTTCTAAATGTTCACGTAAGTCACGAACTTTGTGAATGTCTTCTTTTTCTTTCTCCCATTTCGCTCTCATACCACTTGCAACTTCTTTTAAATCCGATAATTCACGTTGCAATGTTTTTAGACGCTCTTGGCTACCACGATCCGTTTCTTTTCCAAGAGCCGCTTCTTCAATTTCCAGCTGCATAATACGACGCGTTACTTCATCTAATTCTGTCGGCATAGAATCGATTTCTGTACGAATTGTTGCGCACGCTTCATCAACAAGGTCAATCGCTTTATCCGGTAAGAAGCGATCTGAAATATATCGATCTGATAAAACTGACGCTGCTACAATCGCACGGTCATGAATATTTACACCGTGATAAATTTCAAAGCGTTCTTTTAATCCACGTAATATGGAAATCGTATCTTCAACAGTTGGTTCTTCTGCTAATACTTGTTGGAAACGTCTTTCTAGTGCTGGATCTTTTTCAATATATTTACGATATTCATCTAATGTTGTCGCCCCGATACAATGCAGTTCACCACGAGCAAGCATCGGTTTTAACATATTTCCTGCATCCATCGCACCTTCTGTTTTACCAGCTCCAACGATTGTATGAAGTTCATCAATGAATAATAAAATGCGTCCTTCACTCTTTTTAATTTCATTTAATACAGCTTGCAGACGCTCTTCGAACTCACCACGGAATTTCGCACCTGCTACGAGCGCACTCATATCTAACGCAAAAATCGTTCTATCTTTCAATCCTTCAGGTACATCCTTTTTCACAATACGCTGTGCTAATCCTTCAACGATTGCTGTTTTACCAACACCTGGCTCACCAATTAAAACAGGATTGTTTTTCGTTTTACGTGAAAGAATGCGGATAACGCGTCGAATTTCACTATCTCGGCCGATAACAGGATCAATTTTCCCGGCTCTGACTTCTGCCACTAAATCACGGCCATATTTTTCTAACGCTTCATAAGTTGCTTCTGGATTTTGACTAGTCACTCTTTGATTCCCCCGAACTGTCATTAAAGACTGTAATAAGTTATCTTTCGTAATATGCAATCTTGCAAATAATTGATTTATATCGCCTTTTTCTTCGGAAAAAGCAAGCAATACATGTTCGACTGAAATGTAATCATCCTGCAATTTTTCTGCTTCTTTCCCTGCTCTTACAAGCAATTGTTGCAGAGCGCTCGTTACATACAATTTTCCAACCTCTGCACCGCTCCCTGTTACAGAAGGTTTCTTTTTAATTAAGCTTTCAGCGCTTTGCTTTAATGCTTCTATATCAACATTCATTTTTTGAAATATACGTACTGCTAATCCATCTTGCTCTTCTAATAATGCAAGTAATAGATGAACAGTATCCACCTCTTGGTGATGATGAGATACCGCTAAAGATTGGGCACTCATAATCGCCTCTTGTGTTTTTGTTGTCATTTGATTTAAGTCCATCTTTACAGCCCTCCAAAAGTTTGACTTTCTTTGACCTTTGATTTGATTATACGCCAACTGACTTTTTTATACAATAATTTTGCCTATGTATTTTCAAACTTATTATTGGAAAAAGAAAAAGGAAGCATTCATTATATTGTTTTAAAAATACGGTAAGTGAAATTATAATGTGTAACGACAAAAAAGCCGCAATAACGATTGCGGCTTCTGTTACGGTTTTCTTTTATATGTCCACTGACGGTTATGATTCGTATTATCTGGAAACTTTTCACCGGCAGTTAATTGTACCATTTGCGGATTTTTCACCATACTTCCCGTTTCACCAATTTCTACATAAATACCATCATTCGGCGCTTTTTGTCCAGAACGAAACCTGCGATTTTGTCCCATTTTCATTCTCCTTCCATGACGTCTTTGCCTCATTAGTATATCCATTTTAAAAGAAAGGTTTTCTGTCATGTTTAGGAAACAGTACTACATCTCGTCCTTGTACATATATATGAATGATACAAGCGTAAGCAGGGATTTCTTTCCTACTTGTAGAAAAAAAAGAAACCAACCTACTCTAGGCTAGTTTCAAAGGAGAGTCAAACATATACGAGAAGATTACATGTTCATTATAAGTCTCATCACACGAGCAATGTAACCCTTTTCACAATTTGTACATAATGAAAGAAACATTGTTTGAACTTTCTAAAAAGATGTTGACTTTTCTTAATTTCCAACGATAAATAGTAGACACCACAGCACTTTGAGACGTAAGATGGATATATAGTGAAATTTCCATCTATGGTGATTTCACCGAGTCTAACCTCTTATTTCTGCATATTAAAAACGGAAATACAGATAGATACAAAAAAATTATTATAAGAGGTGAAATTATGAACAAACAACATTTAATCGCATTAGACTTAGACGGCACTTTATTAACAGACAACAAAATAATTTCCACTCGAACGAAACATACAATTGCAAAAGCAAAGGAACAGGGACATATTGTTGTTATTTCAACAGGACGTCCATTCCGTGCTAGTTATGATTACTATAAAGAACTTGCTCTTAACACACCTATCGTAAACTTTAACGGTGCTTACGTACATCATCCTCTTGATTCAAGCTGGGGAACACATCACTCTCCTCTTGAGCTAGCAACAGCGCAAGAAATTGTACGAGCTTGCTTTGATTTCGGCGTAAAAAATATATACGCGGAAGTAATGGACGATGTGTATGTTCGTGAAATTGATGAAGATAAAAAACATATTTTCGAATTCGGCTCTCCTAAGATTTTTACGGGAGACTTATTAAATATTTTAAACGATCATCCAACTTGCTTATTAATTGATGCACATGACGAGCATTCCACTGCAATTCGTCAACATTTAACGGATATGCACGCGGAAGTAATCGATCATAGAAAATGGGGCGCACCTTGGCCGATTATTGAGATTGTGAAAAGCGGATTAAATAAAGCGGTTGGATTACAAAAAATTTCTAGTCATTACAACATTCCACAAGAGCGAATTATCGCTTTCGGTGACGAAGATAATGATTTTGAAATGATTGAATTTGCTGGTCACGGCATCGCAATGGGGAATGCCATCCCTGAATTAAAATCACTCGCAAACCATACGACGCTAACGAACGAAGAAGATGGTATCGCTTTATATTTAGAAGAGGTTCTTGGGTTGTAATCTAAAAATTCCCTACTTATAGTTTCCTGCCAAATGTCCATACTATAAGTAGACGCAAGAGACATCGCGTCGATTGTTTTCAGCTAAATAAAGGGGGTTTTTCGAATGGGTAAAAAGAACAAATCAAAGCGTTTTATCCAACAAGGAGCCGATGCTGTTATGAAGCATGATGCAAGATTCCCGTACAGAGGTACATTAGCTGAGGCAGAAAAGGCAAGAAGTAACTCTTCTTTTGGAGGGGTTTAAATGGGGAACTTACTATTCCAACAAGCTAGAGATGCTGTTGAAAATGCCGTATCTTGTTCAAGCGGTACTGAGCAACAAGATCTCGTATATAGAGCAAAAAATGCTTTGCAATCCGCTTACGCAAACTCTTCAACTGCTGAAAAAGTTCAGCTCCGTGAAATGCAAGAGCAATTGCAAAACATTACGAATGTACATTAAAAAAGAGGACCAACTTCGGTCCTCTTTAATCTTTCCGAAACAATCCGAACACCCCAACTGTTTGCAGTATATTTGTAAATGCACCTGGGTCCACTTGTTTAATAATCCTCTCCAATTCGTATAACTCGTAACGGGTAATAACCATCATTAACATTTCTTTATTTTCATTCGTATAAGCACCTGTTGCTGGTATCGTTGTAATTCCTCTTACTAATCGCGAGTGAATCGCCTTTCTTACGTCCGCCCCATTCTTCGTAACAATTAATGCTGTAATCTTTACATGACGAGTATGAATTGCATCAATAATTCTCGTCGATACATATAAAGTCACTAACGTATATAACGCTTTTTCCCATCCATATACATAGCCAGCAGCGATAATGATAATTGCATTAAAAAAGAAAAAGTATGTACCGACAGGCTTATCTTTTATTTTTGATAAAATCATAGCGATAATATCTAATCCACCTGTAGAAGCACCCCACTTTAAAGCAATCCCTACTCCAATTGCCGAAATAATCCCGCCAAAAATCGCATTTAATATGATATCATTCGAAACCGCTCTAACAGGGATGATTTCTAGAAACAAAGTCATAAATATAACACAAAGAAAACTAAAAAAGGTGAAGGCCTTTCCAACCTTTTTCCACGCTAAAATAACGACAGGAATATTAAATAAGCTAAACAATACTCCCGTAGATATGTGAATCGATAAAAAATCACCTAATATTTGTGATAATAATTGAGACAATCCAGCAAAGCCGCTCGCATACACTTTCGCTGGCGTTAAAAATAAATTCATCCCAATCGCGTTTAATAAACCTGCGATGATTACAACGATTAACTTCTTTATAAGTTCAGTATAATTCAACTTCAAATCCATTTCGAATCCACCTTTACCCTTCATAAATGCACCGCTATACATAGTCTTTACGAAAAAGGAAATGATAAACGTACAACGTTTAGAAATGGAGTTGATACATATGCCACATACGAGTGATAACGACAAAAAAGCACGCGATAATAATGCAAAACGCACACAAAAAAATGAGCAAGAGCAAAAAAATATTCAGCAAGGTAAACGTGCATACTCTAAAAAGACCGATCACCTTTGATCCCATCGTACATCAACAATTATGTTGATGTACTTTTTTACATTTTAAAGGAAAAAACATTAAAAATTCACTTCATGTTCACTTCTATATTCTACAATAGCGATAACATATTCGGATGAGGTGTTGGCATGAGAGGGAAACATATTTTCATTATTACTGCACTAATAAGTATATTGATGCTATCTGCTTGCGGACAAAAAAACGGCTCAGCTACAGTCGCCACAGCAACAGACTCGACTGTTACGAAGGACGACTTCGAAAAACAATTGAAAGATCGTTACGGAAAAGACATGCTATACGAAATGATGGCACAAGACGTCATCACAAAAAAATATAAAGTACCTGATGAAGAGGTAAATAAAGAAGTAGAAAAAGTAAAAAAACAATATGGAGATCAATTCAAAAAAGTATTAGAAAACAATCGTTTAAAAGATGAAGAGGATTTCAAAAATCAAATTAAGTTCAAACTTGCTATGAATGAAGCGATTAAGAAAAGCATTACAGAAAAAGACGTAAAAGATCACTATAAGCCAGAAATTAAAGCGAGTCACATTTTAGTAAGTGACGAAAATGAAGCGAAAGAAATAAAGAGTAAATTAGATGCTGGTGCTTCATTTGAAGAATTAGCAAAACAAGAATCACAAGATCTACTATCAAAAGATAAAGGTGGAGACCTTGGATACTTCAATTCAGGTACAATGGCTCCTGAATTCGAAACCGCTGCCTACAAACTAAATGTTGGACAAATTAGCAATCCCGTAAAATCATCAAACGGTTATCACGTTATTAAATTAACTGATAAAAAAGATCTAAAACCTTACGATGAGGTAAAAAACTCTATTCGCAAAAACTTAGAGGAAGAACGTACTGCTGATCCTGCATTCAGCCAAAAATTATTACAAGAGGAATTAAAAAAGGCGAATATTAAAATAAATGATAGTGATTTAAAAGATACGTTTACTCTTGTTTCACCGCAAGGAAATTAAAAAAGCACAACCTTATCTTTTTAAATAAGGTTGTGTTTTTTAATCTTTCATCAATATTCCCAACTTTTTCTTCAAGCTTTTGTAATGCCAATTGATGTGATCTAATTCTATCTCCACTTCAATTAGCGCATCTATTAAGTCTTCTTTAGACTGTTGTGAGTTCATAATATTTTCAAGCAATTTTTCAAAACTTTTACTACTCTCATATATATCATTTAAATCCACCGCTAATATTTCACGTTCTTTTTCAGTGGATAATACGGAAAGTCGTTTTATTAATTTTTCTAGTACATTATCTTGCATTATCATAACTCCCTTTTCCTCATGGATTGCTTCTATTACCGTCATATAAGAATAAGTAATTTTAAATAAAAAAGTGTATCCCAAAATTAAACTAACTGTTTAAATTTTGAGATACACTGAATCAACTTTACTTTATTTTTCTTTTTCAAATATACTAGCTAATATTCCACTAATCATCAAAAAGATCACTATTAATACATTCATTGTATTACTAAAGAACGATCTATATGGAGTAAAGGTTGCTATGAATATATATATTAGACTCACTACTAACACCGTTACCACTTTATATTGTTTCTTTTTTAACATAATCGCTAATACAACTAAAATTAAAACAACATTATATATACCAATAAATATCTGTGTCATCTCCATATTACTAATCTACTTCCTCCTTTTCTTAGAATTAGTTTTTTTCGGTCTATACTCCGTATATCCTTTATAATATCCATCTACATAAACTACCAAGTCCGGGATAAGCCCTATTCCTCCAACAGCTTTACTACCAACAAAAAACGCTCCTTTAGCCGCTGATTTCACTGTATTTTTTATGATTTGCTGTTTTGCAACACGCTGTCCAGGAGATAAGTTTGCAATTTTCTTTTTTGAGTTATTTTTAGATGTTTTCCATCCAAAAGCCCAGCCGACACCAAAAGTAAATGCCTTATTCAATCCATTTCCCATTCCAACAAATCCTGCATAACTATCTCTTACCGCAATCAACCCAGACTTAACTCCCTTAACATGTGCATATGCTGTCCGATTATTATGATACGGCATCGGTTTTATTCTTACAATTAACAATTTAAAGAATTTTCCGAGGGGGTTCAACATAAAAATGACAATATTGTGACATTTTTTCTAAAAATGTATATTTTCCGACAATTTACCATTTTATATTCCTTTTTCCTTATAAATACAGTAAAATATTTGTAGATTAAACGTTTTATTACACTTTATTTACTTTTTATCTACTTTATAATAAAAAAGAACTATCTCTTCTCTTAAAAATTCAGAGAAAGAATAGTTCTTTTTTCATTTCCTTTATTTCTTAAAGTAAGTCCAACCTTCTTCTTGGTAAACCTTTTCTTCTTTCATCAATTTACCAAGTGCGCGCTTAAATGCAGCTTTACTCATGTTAAAGCGTTCTTTAATATCTTCCGGATGGCTCTTATCCCAAAACGGCATTGCTCCGCCTCGTTCTTCCATATATGCATAAATTACTGCCGCATCGTCTTCCATTCCTTCTTCTTTACGAGGAAGAAGTGAAATGTTAATTGTACCATCATCTTTCACGTCAATAATACGGCCCGTTACACGCTCACCGATGCGAACTTGTTCTTTTCTTTCTGTATGGTGTAAGAAAGCACGGAAATGCTCATCAGTTAGTATGAATGAACCAACTTGAAGCGAACGATATACACGTCCATTTACGTTTTTATTACGCATAGATGGCGTTGCATCTACGATAATTTCTTGCATATCACTGTCTCTTGCCGGAAGAGCAATTAAACGATCACGATTCGTTAATTTTAACGTACAATATAATTCGTCGCCTACTTCTGGCCATACTGGCATATAAATCGGGAACTCATCAGCTGGAATTAGTATATCTTTTGACACACCAATATCAACAAACACACCTAAACTAGGAATGACTTCTACAACCTTTACCCAGTTCCAATCATAAGTTGTAATAATCGGTTCCTTCATTGTTGCTGAAATACGATTTTGGTGATCAAGGTATAAGAATACATCAATCGTATCGCCTTCTTCAATTTCTCCAGCTACTTCGTTTTTATGTAGGAAAATTTCTTCTTCTTCATTCCCAACCATATATCCGATTTCCGTTTCGCGTAAAACAGTTACCTGTTCAATCGATCCTATTTGCAAATACATATTTTTTAATTCCCTTCTATATATATAAAATTATCTTTTTTATCATTCCAAACAAAAGTTAATTATAACATGATTTTTCCTGTATTTGTCCAACTGCCCAAAATTCACTATAATAAAATGAGGTTCCATGAATATAAGTACGAAAACACTTAAGTCTAGACTCGTTTTCAGCTATACTTTAGTATGTACAGTACATAACAAGATTAGAAATTTATTTGGAGGTGCTAACTATGGCAAAAGATAGTTCTTTTGACATCGTTTCGAAAGTAGAATTACCTGAAGTAACAAACGCAATTAATATCGCATTAAAAGAAATCCAAAACCGATATGACTTTAAAGGAAGTAAAAGTGATATTAAATTAGAAAAAGAAGTACTAGTTTTAACTTCTGACGACGAGTTCAAATTAGACCAAGTAAAAGACGTTTTAATTTCTAAACTTGTAAAACGTAACGTTCCAATTAAGAACTTAGATTACGGAAAAGTTGAAGCTGCAACTGGCAACACAGTTCGCCAACGCGCAACACTTCAACAAGGTATCGATAAAGATAACGCTAAAAAAATTAACAACATCATTAAAGAAATGAAATTAAAAGTAAAAACACAAGTACAAGACGATCAAGTACGTGTTACAGCGAAAAGCCGTGATGACTTACAAGCCGTAATCGCAGCTGTTCGTAGCGCTGATTTACCAATCGACGTACAGTTCATTAACTACCGCTAAAAAAACTCCTCTTAATTAGAGGAGTTTTCTTTTTGTCTTGTAGAGACAATATTACAAGAACAAACCATAGAAAAAAGGGTATGTGCGGTAAAAATCACTAAGTAAATTGAAAATAAGGAAAAGACACCTTAAGACGTTTTCCCTTCGATTTGAATTACTTTTCTTAGTAATTACATCCTAGGCCAAAGTCATCTTAAAAATTGCTATAACTCATAATTCCTCTCCTCGCCAAAACGTAACAATTTATGAGTATAAGAATATTTTCCAACCTTTAATGTAATGTAAAATTAATAAGTATTTTAAAAAATGTTAATTAAAAAAGAGTTAGAAGTGGTTATTTGAAGAAATTAATATTATGGTTTTTATTGGCCACATTCTCCCTAAATACTGTAGGATGTTCTAATAATACGAATACACTAACGGATAAGTCTAACTGTATCAACAAAGCTTGGTACAAAAAAAATATGTCATGTAATCATTTAAAAAAACATTAAATAGTTAATGATAAAGGTCATAAAAAAAAGACACCTCAAAGTGCCTTCCTCCGACTTGAACCATCTCAATCTTAACAATATTTGGATGTAATTAAAAAGAAGCATAAATTGTTAATAAAGATGCAGACTTCAAAATAAAAAGTACACTAAGTAAACTCTTATTCAAAAATTTATATTAAACACTAATATTTTAGAAGCAAGTTTATAAGTGTAAAACCTACAGGGATTTCCCCTGTAGGTTTTATTATATTTCAAGTGATTTCCAAATGTATTATGAGTGGCTTTTTTCAGTTTGGTTTTCAAAATATTTTTCTTTAACCATTTTTATCAGATTTTCTTTTTCTGTTAGTTCAAATATAAATAATGCTTTTTTCATGTTATTTGCAATATCTTCTTCATTCTGTTGTTTAAATCTTAATAAATTCCATCCTTTTAAATAGTAAAGTTCACCTAATAAGTATAGAGTATTTAGATTAATAGCTAATTTGATGCCCTTATCAATGTATTTTACCGCTTCTTCATATTGATAGGTCATACCTAAACATTTCGCTAAATTAAAAATGATTTTTAATTTAATCGCTTTATCTCTCGGAAAATCTAACTTATTAAAATTAGTTACACATCTTCCTAATATAGTAATACTTTTATCATATTCTTTATTTTCCGCATAAAATATAGACATTGTCTGCATAATATCTATTTCTCTTTCTGATAAAAAATCAACATTGGTTAAAGTTAGTTTTAATGCATTATTTAAAAGCTTTAAAGCAATTTTTATGGATCTGTGCACCTCAAATACAGCAATTGCTTCATGCCATAGTAGAAATTGTTTACCTTCTTTGTCCTGGAAATTTTTCTTATATTTTCTCTTTTTTCACTATTCCATACAGTTCTTTACATTGTTTTTTTAAGCAATCTTTTATTACACATTATTGTTTGTTTCAAAGGTCTTTCTCTATCCGTATTGACACAAAAACGGTTTAGGAAGAAACTTTCTCCCTAAACCTGGCCCCACCGAACAAACTTACAAATCCAATAAGAAGACATGAACATAGAGTGCGTAACTTCTCATCTCATCTACGCTTCCTTTTAACTGCAATTAAAAACGCAATAAATAATACATTCACACCAACGATTAAGGAGATAAATAACCAATTCACACCTGTTTCTCTGTTAACTTTATACACATTTGATTCTTCACGCTTTAAAACGAGATAAAATTTTCCGTTTTCCTCTCTTATAATTTCATCCTGCAACAATCCTCTTAACTCTTGTTTTTCACCAATTGCACTTGCAGGTAAGGAGACTTTTTGTGTTTCTTTCGTATTATTAATTGCTACTAAAGTTACTTCATCTTTATATTTTCGTGTTAGTATGCTCATCCCGCTCTTATCATACAGAAGCTCAAACGTACCACGTCGTAAAGACGGTCTCGCCTGCCTAAGTTCACCTAGTTTTGTTATGTGCTGCATAAATTTTTCGTCTGACTTAAAATCCATTAATCGTCTATTATCGGGTACACTTCCTCCATCTAATGCAATTTCAGTTCCGTAATAAAAATTCGGAATTCCAGGTGATGTTAACAAATATGTAAGCGCCAGTTTTAAACGTGATGGCGGATAATACATATTTTCTTTTGCAATACGCGCATATCTTTTTGTTTCTTGATCATCTAAAAACGTAACAAATTCCCCTTCTTTTTTACTCACATCGTATAACGATTTCACCGATACATCCGCTTTGGAAAACGATTCTACTATTTTTTCGTTGTATTCACTATCCTCCTTTGTCATAATACGAAAATCTTTCTTTATCACTTGCATATCTTTTTGCGCGTTATCCCAAAAGGAACGCGGCTTTTTTTCACTATGTATAACATAGCTTCCGTCTAAATCAACTTCTTTTATCCACCATTTCATTGCATCAATTACCTGTCGTTCGTTTTCTCCAAGTGGAAATTGAAATACAACTTTCATTCCTTTTGCCTGAGCTTCTTTTACAAGTTCTTTTACATCATTTTCTGTCCCGAAATGTTCATTTACCTTTTTAAAATTTCGCACGTCTAATCCATCGTACTTTCCACTTTCAAAAAGTGGCGAAAGCATAACGGTAGTAAAACCCATTTCTTTTATGTAATCCAACCTTTTTATAATTCCTCTTATATCCCCGCCTTGATACCCTTCTAAATTACCGACTTCTAATTGTTTGTCATTTTTCGGTTCTCCATTATTGAAGCGATCAATCATAATGGAGTATATAACTTCATCTTTCCACTCTCTTTTTTCGTCTGCAAAAGTATGTATTGGTACAAACAAAACAAAAGCTAAGCAAAAACAAATGAATAGTTTCCTAGTCCGTATTTTTCCCACACGCATCCCCCAAGTTTTTTAATTGTAAGAATATTATACCAATTTTCCGAATGAAACGCATATGTCGATTTCAAGCCTCACAAAATAATACATGTTAGGTTTTCTGACATTATGTATATAATTTTCTGAATTTTTAGTTGATTTTTAGTTTAATTTCGAATATGATATGAAACATAACAAAATGATGTTATTTTTTCTAACATTACAGGAGGGGAAATCATGAATATGGGAGATACGGTTTTTATGTTTGTGACGACAGTAATGGTCATGTTGATGACACCAGGATTGGCACTTTTTTATGGAGGTATGGTTCGCAGCAAAAATGTACTCAGTACAACGATGCATAGTTATAGCGCAATGGCTATCGTTTCGATTCAATGGATTGTTATCGGCTATTCTTTATCATTCGGACCAGATTGGCACGGGATTATCGGTACACTTGATTGGTTCGGGCTAAACGGAGTTACCTACGCACCAAATCCAGACTACTCATCTACTATTCCTCACAATTTATTCATGATGTTTCAACTCATGTTCGCCATTTTAACTCCAGCTTTAATTTCAGGTGCATTTGCTGAAAGAATGCGATTTTCTGCCTTTCTTATTTTTATCCTTTTATGGACAACGATTGTTTACAATCCTGTCGCTCATTGGGTATGGGGCGTCGGCGGGTGGCTAAGGGAACTTGGGGCACTAGACTTCGCTGGCGGAAACGTCGTTCACATCACTTCCGGAGTTGCTGGTCTTGTATTAGCTATTTTCCTTGGAAAACGAAAAAACATAAATGGTTCTTCTCCTCACCATTTGCCATTTACAATGTTAGGCGCAGGCTTATTATGGTTTGGCTGGTTCGGTTTTAACGTCGGCAGCGCATTATCCTTAAACGACGTAGCTTTAACTGCATTTATTAATACAAATATAGCCGCTGCTGCCTCCGCTCTAACTTGGATGCTTTCTGAATGGTTCTTCCAATCAAAACCGACTGCGATGGGAGCTGCTTGCGGAGTTGTTGCTGGTCTAGTCGCTATTACACCAGCTTGCGGGTTCGTTACACCTTTCTCCGCTCTTCTTATCGGAGCAATTGGTGGTATATTATGCTTTGGCGCCGTTTTCTTCTTAAAAACAAAATTCGGGTATGACGATACACTTGATGCCTTTGGATGCCACGGCATCGGAGGAACTTGGGGCGGTATTGCAACAGGACTATTTGCAACTACTACCGTAAACGGGGATGGTGCGAACGGATTGTTTTATGGAAACGCCACTTTACTGTTTAAACAACTGGTAGCAATTGGAGCAACATATGCATTCACAATAATAATGACTTATGCCATTATTAAAGCGATTAACTTCTTCCTCCCTGTTCGGGTAGATGAGCACGAGGAACATATGGGACTTGATATTTCGATGCATGGTGAGAAAGCTTATGAGTATACTGAGCGAGTGAACTAAAAAAGAGATGCAATCTATTAGTAATAGATTGCATCCCTTTTTTTTGCGCACGAGGTAACATACCCCACCTAGTATAAATGTAAATATATCAACGGTTTTTTAGATATATCAACGATTTTTCAAATATATCGATTGTTTCTTTCAATATATCAACGTTTCGAAACAAGATATCGATTTACCAACAAATTCCGACATAACGAAACTGAAGAATACCCGCGTGTAACTTTACACATAAAAAAGACGACCGTTTCATAACAGTCGTCTTTTCCTATTTATTTCGGAGCATTTCCTACATATTGCGTAATATCAACATTTAATGCCTGCGCTAAACGCATACCGTATTCTTGATCTGCACGGAAGAAGTTACAAACAGCTAATAATTTTGTGCGTTCATTTACGTCTTTTAGATCATTTGTTAAGTTTGCAATTAAGTTATCTTGCTCTTCTTTAGAGAATGAACGGTAACGCTCACCTGCTTGTTTGAAGTCATTTGGTTTCTCGATTTTTTCACGAGATACATAGCCTTCTACTTTCATAGTTGAATCGCGGTAAGCTGAGTCTTCAACTGGATTCTCTGCATGACGGCTCGGTTCGTAGTTGATTGTAGATGGGTTTTGATTCACTTGCATCGCACCATCACGTTGTTGATTATGAACAGCTGCGTATGGGC
Source organism: Bacillus sp. S71 (assembly GCF_016625265.1). Lineage (NCBI taxonomy): Bacteria > Bacillati > Bacillota > Bacilli > Caryophanales > Bacillaceae > Bacillus > Bacillus sp. S71. Next base: position 208,051 of record NZ_JACVUW010000006.1, read on the forward strand.
AGTTTACAGGAATTTGTAAGTAATTTGCACCAAGACGATAACGCTGTGTATCTGGGTAAGAGAATAAACGACCTTGTAATAATTTATCTTCCGATGGCTCAATACCATTTACAGTTGCACTTGGAGAGAACGCTACTTGTTCTACTTCTGCAAAGAAGTTTTTCGGATTACGATTTAACGTCATTGTCCCTACTTCCATTAATGGGAAGCGATCTTCTGGCCACACTTTCGTTGGATCTAGTGGATCAAAGTCTAAAGAGTCCATTTCATCTAATTGCATAACTTGTACGTGTAAATCCCATTTCGGGTGATTTCCTTTTTCGATTGCGTCGAACAAGTCACGAGTTGCATGATTGAAGTCTTTCCCTTGTACTTCTTGCACTTCTTTCGCATTTAAGTTACGTACACCTTGCTGTGGTTTCCAGTGGTATTTAATATAAACAATTTTACCTTCTTCATTAATCCATTTAAATGAATGGACGCCGAAACCTTCCATTTCACGATAACTTGCTGGTGTACCGTAATCAGAAAATACCCATGTCATCATGTGTGTAGATTCTGGAGTTAACGTCATGAAATCCCAGTAACGATCTGGCGTTTGAATATTCGTATCAGGTGCTGGTTTTAAAGAATGTACCATATCAGGGAATTTAATTGCATCACGAATGAAGAAAACCGGTAAATGATTACCTACGATATCGTAGTTTCCTTCTTCTGTATAAAATTTAACAGCGAACCCACGTGGGTCACGTGCTGTTTCAGGAGAACCTTGACCATGAATAACCGTTGAAAAACGAACAAATACAGGCGTTTCAGTTCCTTCATTTTGTAAAAATGCCGCTTTCGTATATTGCTTCATACTATTTTTCGTTACGAATACACCGTGAGCACCTGCACCACGTGCATGCACAACACGCTCCGGAATACGTTCACGATCAAAGTGCGCAAGTTTTTCTACTAAATGATAGTCTTCTAATAATACTGGTCCACGACGACCAGCTGTACGAGAATTTTGGTTATCTCCAACTGGAGCACCTTGGTTTGTTGTTAAGCGATTATTTGGATTCATCTAGGGGGATCCTCCTCTTTCTTTCATAGTAATTATTATTTATTTAAAATTATTATAAACTAATTATTATTCAAAACTAAATCTTTGTCAACTATTTCCTTCACTTTTTTGGAAACAATTTCAGCCAAACAGTCGATAAATGCTGATTGTGCATTCGGCATATTTGGTCTAAAATATTTGGCATTTAATTCATCAGTTACAACTTTACATTCATAATCGTTGTCATATAAAACTTCTAAATGCTCCGCTACAAAACCAACTGGGCAATATATGAAAGATTCGTACCCATGCTCTTCATATAAATCTTTCGTTAAATCTTGCACATCTGGACCAATCCATGGATCGGGAGTATTCCCAGCACTTTGCCAACCAATTGTATAGTTTTGAATATTTGCAGCTTCTGCAATTAAATCTGCCGTATACTTTAGTTGTTCTACATATGGGTCTCCTGCTGCAATAATCTTTTCTGGCAAACTATGCGCTGAGAAAATTACGACTGCTTTCTCTTTATCATCAATTTCTGTAAACGTTTCTTTTATTTGGTCTGCCCAATACGAAATAAACTTCGGCTCATCGTACCATTGTTCAATTGGTTCAATAACAGGACCACCGATTTCTTTTGAAAGACGAATAGCACGGTCATTATACGCTTTAATGCTAAATGTAGAATAGTGCGGCGCTAATACGATACTAATCGCCTGCTCAATTCCATCTCGCTTCATTTCCTCTACAGCATCTTCTATAAATGGCGCAGTATGTTTTAAACCTAAGTAACAAGTAAATTCATACTCTGTAAATATGTTATTCATTGAATCTGTTAATTTATGCGCCTGCTCTTTCGTAATTTTTGCAAGCGGCGAAATTCCACCAATCGCTTTATAGCGCCCAATTAAATCTTCAAGCGCTTCTTCTGACGGCTTACGCCCGTGACGGATATGTGTATAATATGCCTCTACATCGTCTAATGATTCTGGTGTTCCATACGCCATTACGAGTAAACCTATTTTTTTCTTTGTCATCTATATAACACCTCAATTTTATAAATGAGAATCCTTTTCAGAACGTTTGTTTCCAATTATAACAAGCAATAATAAATACGTCAAAATAATAATTCTAATTAAGTATTATTTATAAGGTGATTTTGAATTTTATATGACAATTTATTTAATAAAAAGCGACTTACATAAGTGTAAGCCGCTTTTCCCTTATTCCTTAATATTTACCCCATATTCTTTAAACCAAACGTGAATTTGTGCTAAATGAGCTAAAAGCTGTGGCCCAGTCATCAATTGACCAAACCATGGTGTTTGAAATGCACTGCCACCAGACTGAATTAATCCGTTCAACTGCTCTTTATCAAACAATTCGTGTAAAATTGAACCTTTATCCGTTAATAGATTTTGAAGCCATACTGTTACTGCTTTTGTATAGTGTGGATTGTGCGTTTTCGGATAAGGGCTCTTCTTTCTATATAAGATGTCATGTGGAAGTACATCTTCTAACGCTTTACGTAATAGACCTTTTTCGCGGTTTTTATACATTTTCATTTCCCAAGGAATATTCCACGCATATTCGACAAGGCGATGATCTGCAAATGGAACACGTACTTCTAAACTTGCCCCCATACTCATGCGGTCTTTTCTGTCTAATAATGTTGTCATAAACCATACCATATTTAAATAAAATAATTGGCGTCTTTTTGCTTCTAGCGGACTTTCTCCCTCTAAAATAGGAACTTCTTGAATCGACTCTTCATAGCGCCTTTGTACATATTGTTGTAAATTTAATTTATTTCTCCATTCTTTCTTTAGCAGTTGTTCACGTGCTTCTGTAGAGCGCATCCACGGAAAGGCACTCGATTGTAAATCATCTTCTCTATAAAACCACGGATATCCACCAAATATTTCATCTGCACATTCCCCAGATAAACCGACGACAAAATCTTGTTTAATTTCGCGGCAAAACCATAATAATGACGAATCGATATCTGCCATACCAGGCAAATCACGAACGAGTACTGCTTCAGTTAAATACTCTGCTAATTTTTCATTCGAAATGACGCAGCGATGATGGGTTGTTTGAAATGTCTCAGTCATTAAATTAATAAACGGAGCATCTGAATTTGGCTGGAACGCATTCGCTTTAAAGTATTTGTCATTATCTTCGTAATCAATAGAATACGTGTGTAATTGCCCTTTTCCTGATCTCTCGTATTCTTTCGCTGCGATAGCTGTAATAGCGCTCGAATCTACACCACCTGATAAAAAAGTACATAGTGGCACATCAGAAACAAGCTGTCTTGTAATGGCATCTTGTAATAAAAAGCGCGTTTTCTCTACTGTTTCTTCAAAAGAGTCTTCATGTTTTTTACTTTCTACATTCCAATATCTCCATATACATAAACCGTTCTTTGAAAATGTCATCGCATGACCTGGACGTAATTCTTTTATACCAGCATAAATACCATGGCCAGGCGTTCTTGACGGTCCGAGGCCGAATATTTCGGATAACCCTTCTAACGTTACTTCCGCCTTCACATCTGGATGAGCCAGTATCGCTTTTAACTCTGAACCAAATAGTAATCGCCCACTATCATATTTATAAAATAGAGGTTTTACACCTAGTCGATCTCGCGCAATAAATACTTGTTCTTTCTGTTCATCCCATACAGCAAACGCATATATACCGTTTAAATGATCGACACATTCTTCTTTCCATTCAATATAAGAAGCTAATAATACTTCTGTATCAGAATGACCTTTGAATGTATATCCTCTTCTTAATAATTCCTTTCGAATGTCTTCTGTGTTATAAAGTTCACCGTTATAGCAAATGGCGTAATTCGTTTCATCTTTTAAACAAGTCATCGGCTGTTTACCGCCCTCAGGATCCACAACGATTAACCGCTTATGCCCAAATGCGACATTTCCTTTAATCCAAACTTTATTATCATCCGGCCCCCGTTTCGCTAACGTCTCAGCCATCTTCGTAACGACATCTCTTTCTCCTTCTAATGAGCGTTTATAATCCACCCATCCTGTAATCCCGCACATATAAATCATCCTTCCATCTTATTTCTTTTCTTGAACGTGCAGTAATCCCCACCCTAAGAGTGCGGATCAAAAAAATGAAAAACTTGACGATAACCTACTATCCACATATGGAATAGCATTTTCACTCAGTAAAACGTGTTTTATTGTATGCCCACCTATGTCTATATGTGTCTAGTTATAAAGAATGCACGAACTGTCTATAACAGGAATAACTACTTTTCATAAAGGAGAAATCGTGTATGATACAACGTAAACATATTTTATATAATCAGCCCCGTGCTCATACAGTCGGTAATGTAGAATATATAAACAATGAGTGGGTATTCTTTGATGATGAAAATGATGAAGCGTTTTTATTAGAAGATATTGCCGAAGATGGGTTTGAAATTTTGTATAATAACAATTGGCTACCAGCCCGTTTCTATGAACAAGATGTATTACAAATCGCCAACGAGCAACACCATTTGCAAAATGGTGAAATGATACGTATTCGAAAAAAGTTACTTCTTAGCTATAATGAATGGCTGGAGGAATTACCTGACTCTGTCTTCACATTATTAACCGAATCATTGCAATCACTTCACTACTCTTTATATGATTGCATGTATTGTCATAATTATTTATCTTTCTTACCGCAAGAGGAGTCACGCGAAGGAGTAAATATTCTTTTGTTTGATAACGAAGAAATGATCTGTACACTGCAGCACCATTTCGTCCGTCACACTACGTCAAATAAAAATATGTTCCGTTTTACGAAAGTAAATGGAGAAGAGTTGCATATCGATGCGATATAAAGTGAAACTTTAATCAGCGGGGGAGCCCACTGATTATTAGCCTTCACCAATCTGATGTTTACGGGATAAAGTAAAAAACCACCTTATAATCTCCCAAGTCTTTGAGATTATAAGGTGGCTTTATTTTTTATTAGAATACTTTCCAGCCAATCGGTAATTTCAGCCCAAGGTAAAATACTGCTACTAGCGCAACAATAAATAAGCCCCAAACCGCCCCTGTTGGTTTGTTTTTGCTCATTTTCACAAGAACCATTTCCATTCCACCGATAACTAAAATACCAGCTAACATTTTTAAGCCATACCACATGTGCATGCTACCTGTTGCTGTCTTCACAATACTCATGTACAACATGAAGCCTGTCACAATAATAATGATATACATTAGGCGAAGCCCCATATGTACACCTTTCCCTTTTCTTCCTGCTGAATAAAGTGAATACGCAACGAAGAATAAAATTAAACCTAACGCCCATGCTGTAATATGCATATGTACCATCGTATCCCTTACCTCCTCTTTTCACACTTTTTCACTCTATATGATAACATGTTCATTTATTTTCAGGAAATGTTTCGCTTTTTTACATTTAAATGCTATAATATTTAGAGTATTTACAAACTTCTTGTAATAACAAAAGGGGGAACAATCATGATTCAAACTAAGGATATTATCGAACTTACAGACACATATGGAGCAAATAACTATCACCCACTTCCAATCGTTATTTCTAAAGCAGAAGGTGTTTGGGTAGAAGATCCTGAAGGAAACCGCTATATGGACTTATTAAGTGCATATTCTGCAGTAAACCAAGGTCATCGTCACCCGAAAATTATTAACGCTTTAATTGACCAAGCTAATCGTGTTACGTTAACTTCTCGTGCTTTCCATAGCGATCAATTAGGTCCTTGGTACGAAAAAGTTGCGAAACTAACTAATAAAGAAATGGTACTTCCAATGAATACAGGTGCTGAAGCTGTTGAAACTGCAATTAAAACAGTTCGTCGCTGGGCTTATGATGTGAAGAAAGTAGAAGCAAACCGTGCTGAAATCATCGTTTGTGAAGATAACTTCCACGGACGTACAATGGGTTCTGTTTCTATGTCTTCAAATGAAGAGTACAAGCGTGGATTTGGTCCAATGCTTCCTGGCATCATTGTAATTCCTTACGGTGATTTAGAAGCATTAAAAGCCGCAATTACACCAAACACAGCAGCATTCATTTTAGAGCCAATTCAAGGTGAAGCAGGAATTAACATCCCACCAGCTGGTTACTTAAAAGAAGCTCTTGAAGTATGTAAAAAAGAAAACGTTTTATTCGTAGCAGATGAAATCCAAACAGGCTTAGGCCGTACTGGTAAAGTATTCGCTTGTGACTGGGACGATGTAACTCCTGACATGTACATACTTGGTAAAGCACTTGGCGGCGGTGTGTTCCCGATCTCTTGTGTTGCAGCAAACCGCGACATTTTAGGTGTATTTGAGCCAGGTTCTCATGGTTCTACATTCGGCGGTAACCCACTTGCATGTGCTGTTTCTATCGCAGCTCTTGAAGTTTTAGAAGAAGAAAAATTAACAGAGCGTTCTCTTCAATTAGGAGAAAAATTAGTTGGGCAATTAAAAGAAATTGATAACCCAATGATCACTGAAGTTCGCGGTAAAGGTTTATTCATCGGTATCGAATTAAACGAGCCAGCTCGTCCTTACTGTGAACAACTAAAAGCAGCTGGTCTACTATGTAAAGAAACACACGAAAACGTAATTCGTATCGCACCACCTCTAGTAATCTCTGAAGAAGATTTAGAGTGGGCATTCCAAAAAATTAAAGCTGTATTATCGTAATAATAGAGAGGTTGTCCAACATGTTGGGACAACCTCTTTCTTTTTATATTGATTTATACTAAAATTAAATTGTAATTTTCTGTATTTTAAATTCATAAAGGAGGTGCGATATGCTACTAAGATATGGTAAACATATTAACTATTTAGCTACAGCGTTTATTTTAGTTACATTCTTTAGTTTCCTACTTTCCACAACATGGCTTCATTACTCAACTCCTACTACACTCACACTACTGAAAGCATCATTTTGGACTGCTGTTATTCTTACTATTATTGGATTTGGACGAGAAAAAAGCGCACTTGCGGTTATATTATTTGGCATTTGTACACTTGCATTAATTGGTCTTTACACTTTTGCCGTTATCGATTATCTCTATAATCCGAGACCATAGAAAAGAGCTATCTTTATACAAGATAGCTCTTTTCTCATTTCACTACATTTCGCAAAGTACCAATTCTTTCCACTGTAATGACCACTTCATCACCAGCATGTAAAAACTTCGGTGGTGTAAAACCTTTTCCGACACCAGCCGGCGTTCCTGTTGCGATAATATCGCCTGGTTCTAAAGTCATTCCTTTGCTTATCGTTGAAATAATTTCTTCTATTGAAAAAATCATTTTATTTGTGTTGGAAGTTTGCCTTACTTCTCCATTTACTACCGTTTCAATGTGTAATGCATTCGGCGTTTCAACCACCGATTTATGAATTAAATAAGGTCCCATCGGACAAAATGTATCGAAGCTTTTCCCAAGGAAAAACTGTTTATGTTTTCTTTGAATGTCTCGAGCTGTTACATCATTTATAATCGTATAACCAAAAACATGCTCAAGCGCTTTTTCTTTTTTAATTTGCTTCCCTCGCTTACCAATAATGATAGCTAGTTCTCCTTCGTAATCTAGTTCGTCCGTTGCGTGAGGGTGACCATTAATTTGCTCATTTATCCCAATAACTGTTGTTGGTGCTTTCGTAAAGATCATTATATTTTCTGGAATAGACTCTACTCCGCCCATTTCTACCGCATGCTCACGATAGTTTTTTCCAACGCACAAAATATTCTTTCTTGGCCTTGGAATCGGCGCTAATATTTTCACCTCTGTTAACGGATAATACGCCGCTTCCCCGTTCTCTTTTGCCCAATTTACAATTTCACATACTTTCTCAAAACATTCAGTCCCTCTTTCAATACACTCTAACATTGTAATAGGGATTGTAACCTTTTCCCCTTTTTGTCTTTGCGCTTCTCTTAAGTGTAATACCTTTTCTTCTTCTTCATCCACAATACCTACAAATACCTTTTCTTCTTTCTTCGCCGTTACAAAACGCAATATTTCCACTCTCCATCCTAAAACTCATACCCTTTAATTGTATTCGCATCCGCAAGAAAAAAACCTTCTCATGCACGCTAATTTTTACAATATTCTTCTCGCATCTTATTCGTTACTTATTCATTATTTAGCATAAAATGTAGAAATTTTACTTTTTTTAGCGAAGGCATTTCTTTTTTATGATTTTTTTGTATAATATGTACTACATATATACTAAAAATTTCATTTAGAGATGGAGCCGATTTCAATGTTTGAGCAAGCTATTGAAAAAAAACGTGAAAAAATGATCTATTTTGCTGAACGCTATGGAATGACTTCTCAAAGAACAGTGGATTGTAGCCAAGAACTGGACAGGCTCTTAAATGTAATTTGTCATGTACATACGGATTTACACCCTACTCAAACGTTCAACACACACACGCAATAACGCGTGTGTTTCTTTTATTTCAAAAAAACACACATTTTATTGGAAACGCCCATACAATAGTAGAAAAGAAAATTTTAAAAACGAAGGGTGTTTTGTATGCCAGCTATGGTCGGACATATTCGTATCGTCAATATTGGATCAAGTGGTATTTTTCATATTGGAGATGTATTTGCGATTAGGCCTATTAGTTACTCACGTGCTTTCGCCGGGGCCGGTTCTTTCAACGTTGGAGATAATGTTTCTGTCTACAATTATCAAAGTGCAACGACTGTCAACGATTCAGATGTAATCGATCAAGCGATAATTGGCTCAACTTAAAGGAGGCAATTGAATTGAATTTTTATGTAAATCAAAGTATCATCATCAACAGTATTAAAATTGATAGCATCACAACCTCTTCTGTATTCCAAATTGGTACTGCCGGAAGTATTAAAGCCCTATCTAAATTTTCAAATACAGGCGGATTTACGGAGCCACTTCGCCCATTACAGGCAAAAGGACAAATTATTTCTATCAAACCATCAACTAGTTCTTCTTAAGACATCCTTGTCATAAATATATAGCAGGAATATTTTTACCCTCCCTATTGAAAAGGAGGTTTCACAAATGAATCAAGATATATATACTTACTTACACCAACTTCAACAAGCTCTTCAAACACAACAAGCAGCCATCCTGAATTTAGAAGATCAAGTGCGACAACTCCAAGAAGAGCTTAACGAATTAAAAAATCGCCCCTCCTCTTCTGTAGGAAAAGTGGAATACAAATTCGATCAATTAAAAGTCGAAAACTTAAATGGTACTTTAAATATTGGTTTAAATCCATTTTCAGCAAAAGGACAACAAATTGAAGATTTTCAAGTGGATACAGAAACATTGAAGGTAAATCCTGAAACCGAAACAAACCCAGACTTTTATCAAGGTATCCTTCAAGAAATGCATCGATACTTAGATGAAGAAGCATATAATCGTATTCTACATTTTGAACAAGAAGAGAGAACACCGCTTGATGAAATGTATCGACAAATGATGGTGGATGACATAAAAAAACAGATGGAGCATCGACTCCCTTATTATTTATCACAAGTTCAATCATATGAAGGTATTTCAACAGATCCAGATTATTTACGAGATATCATTATTCAGGCAATGAAACAAGATATTGACAAAGCCTTTCTCTCCTTTATTCAGCACATACCGGGAAATTTCCGAAAGGAGTAAGTATGTATGAACCTTAACGTTGTAAACCGTGAGTTAAAAGTCGGACAGATTAAAATGAACGGTGTATCATCGTCCGCACTCTTTTTAATTGGAGATGCAAATCTCCTCATTCTATCTTCTATTCTCGATACACCATTTGAAACAGTTACAGAGGGTCCATTTGTACCATTAGTAACAGATGTCCCTCCTACTCCAGGTTAAGGAGACTGAGAAATTATGTTGCATCATGTGTCCATTGTCCAAAATGTTTCTATTATTTCTTTAGGGATTACTGCCGTATTGCAAGTTGGAGATGCAAACCAAATGGAATTAAAAAGTAGAGCTCTTGCCGTCCACCGTGAAATTCCTTGTTATATAAGGGGAGAAGGTCGTTTTGATGCTTTTGAAATCTTTACAGATGAACACATTACAATTCCAAAACGAACGACAGATGTAAAATTAAATATTGTAAATGAATGCCCTTTTATTGAAGTTAATAACGTTGAATTACGGACACTTTTAAATTCTGGTTGCTTTCAAATTGGAAATGTTGATTATGTTTTTAATAACTCTCGTATTATGCAAATCCGCCAATATATTACAGATGAACCTTCCGCACAATAATTCATATAGTAATTAAAAAGCTTAGTAAAGTAGGTGGATGGTATGCCTTCGGTTGTAGGAAATCTCGTCGTTCAAAACAGTAACGGCTCTTTCAACTTAGGAGATTTTTATAACGTGTCTCCGAAAGAAAACACGAAAGCCTATAACGGATCTGGAGCTTCCAATGTTGGGTTTGTTGTGAATACTTTTAGCGGTGTTAGTGCAACAAATACATTTGATTCTGATGTGGCGGATCAAGATCAGATTGGAACAGCGTAAAAAAAGTAGGAGATATTCTCCTACTTTTTTCTTTTATCTAATTCAAATTATTAGAATGAAATTTTAATCAGCAAGAGCTTTACTGTTCACAAATAGTAGTATAAACAAGTAAGTAGTGAAGAGGCACTATTTCATTTTATTTAAATGATAATCCGCTCTCCTCCAAAGCTTGTCTAAGCTTCGGCAAAGACGCAGGTCCCATACCATGCAGTTTTAAAATTTCTTTTTCACTATATTTTGAGAGTTCTTCTACAGTTTGAATTCCATGGTGTTCTAATGCCCTTCTTGCTGGCGCTGAAAGAAGAGAGAGAAAACCTTCTTTTGGTTTCCTCTCTTTCTCACAGGTTGGGCAAGTTGGACAATCGCTACTTTTATAGTACTCGTGTCCCTGTTCACAAGTTTTTAACGTTGTCATTTTTTATAGCCCCTTTCTGTCGTCTATCCTTCAATATTTACAACGTGATTCCCATCAAAGAAGTATAAACATTTCTCTTTGACAGGATGTTGTAAGCTTTTCTCGAGTGCTTTTGCATATAACGAAAGTTGCACTTTATATCGATCTTCTAAAATTGGTTTTGCTTGTTGGAATCCGCCTGGGAATTTCCCTTCAATCGTATCTGTTTTGAAGTCGATTAACGTAATGCCATCTTCCTCTTCAATCATGCAGTCGATAACCCCTTGGACAAGAATCGTTTCTTCACTCTTCCCTTGCCAATCTTGATATGCTTCTTCTGCTGCAAGCATCATCGTAAATGGTACTTCACGCTCTACACTTTTTGCCGCTAATACCCTTTTACCTAAGTCACTGTCAAAGAATGAAATTACTTTTTCAATTGCTATTTCTTCCGCCTGCTCGAATGTTAATAATTCCTTATTTACCATTCCTGCGATTTGTTCTTGTAGCGTTTCGGCCGTAATCGGTTTCTTCAAATCTACATGCTGCATAACGGCATGGACTGCTGTTCCACGCTCTGCGTACGTTAACCCTTTTTTCTCCATAAAGCGCGGACGTGTTTTAATTGGTGCACGTAGTTTTTTAATAAAGGCGTTATCGCTACCTTCTTCAGATTGATAATTTCTCTTTATTTCTGTAACAGATTGCTTCGCACGATGAGATGTCGCATCCTCATATCCGTACTTCCACATTAATCTGTCGTACACTTCTTCTTTCCGTTCACTTTGCAGGGGAACAGCCTTTTTCTCACGAAGCGCTTCTAACAATTCTTGTTTCTCTTCTTGAACTGGCTCTGGTGCAAGTAGCGTGTTACCGTCCACAACTTCTACTTTCCAGCTAGTGTCATACCCGTAAATTTCATCCGGAATGCTTCCTTGTCCTAATTCAAGAAGCATTTCACTATCACGATGTCTATATAATGAAGGTGCAATCCAGTCTAAATAACAAGACGCTCCGGCACGTATGTGATCTGGTAATAACCATTCATTATGTTCCCTCGCATCAAGCCATTTTTCCATTTCCTTATTTGCATCTTTAACTGTTCCGATTAAAATTAACTTCTCTTTCGCACGCGTTAACGCTACATATAATACACGCATTTCTTCCGCGATTAATTCCATTTTCATTTTGCGTTTAATTGCAAGTTGCGATAATGTCGTATATTTAATTCGTTTACGCGGATCGATAAATTGTGAACCGAAACCGAAATCTTTATGCAGTAAGAAACGCTTCATTAAGTCTTGTGTATTAAAACGACGACCGAGTCCAGCTACAAATACGACCGGGAACTCTAGCCCTTTACTTTTATGAATCGTCATAATTCGAACGACGTCTTCTTGTTCACCGAGAGCTCTTGCCGTACCCATATCATCACCGCGTTCTAAAATACGTTCAATAAAACGCAAGAAGCGGAATAATCCTCTAAATGATGTTGCTTCATATTGTCTTGCGCGGTCATATAGTACGCGTAAGTTTGCTTGTCTTTGCTTTCCTGCTGGTAAACCGCCAACGAAGTCGTAATAACCTGTCTCACCGTACACTTTCCAAATTAAATCAGAAAGGGATTGTTGACGGGCAAATTCACGCCATCCTTGAAGTAAATTATAAAACCACTCTAATTTATCATGAAGTTCTTGCTCTTCTTCAAGCGGTGCTCCTTTTAAGAACGAGCTCATTACTTCATAAAATGACCCTTTCTTCCCATGAGCACGAAGCGTCGCAAGGTCTTCATCATTTAGTCCCACAATCGGTGAACGAAGTACAGCTGCAAGCGGGATATCTTGCATCGGATTATCAATAACGCGGAATACGTTCATCATAATATTTACTTCTGTCGCTTCAAAATAACCAGTCGCAAGGTCAGCATATACTGGAATTCCTTGCAATTTTAACTCTTCCATAATTTGCGGCGCCCACGGCATCGAGCGGAGTAAAATAACGAAATCACGGTATTGTACAGGGCGCATACTATCCGTTTTACGATCATACACTTCATAACCGGAATCAACCATCGCTTTAATACGCTGCGCCATAAGACGAGCTTCTAGCTGTGCTTTTTCGACTTCTGCACCTTCTTCACCGTCTATTACTTCTTCTTCCGTTTGCTGAATACATAATAGCTCTGCCGCTACATCTTCACCTTCTGGATAGCTAGCACCTAGCTTTAATTCAGCGTCAGCATCGTAATCGATTTCCCCAACTTCTTCGCCCATAATTTGTTTGAAGATGAAGTTCGTTCCTGCTAGCACTTCATGACGACTACGGAAATTTTTCGCTAAGTCAATCTTCATTCCGCCGCCCGATCCTTCTTGCGTAAAGCGTTTATACTTTCCTAGGAATAAGCCTGGTTCGGCTAGTCGGAAACGATAAATTGACTGCTTTACGTCTCCAACCATGAACAAGTTTCCTTCACTCTCAGAATCTTTCGTTACGAATTTAATAATGGATTCCTGTACAAAGTTCGTATCTTGATATTCATCGACTAACACTTCAGCAAATTTATTACGATATTGAAGCGCTACTGCTGAAGGATTCATTTCACCATTTTCACTTTGTTCACTTAAAATTTGTAAACAGAAATGCTCTAAATCTGTGAAATCGACCATTCCTTTGTCTCGCTTCATCGCTTGGAAACGTTCTGTAAATACTTTTACAAGTTGAACAAGCTTTTCTAATACTGGGTGCATATCTTGAAAATCTCGTAAGAAACTTTCAGGTTTGCGGCTAAATAACTCTTCCTGTAATTTCTTCACTTCATCTTTCGCTTTATTACGAAGAGAGTCTACTTGTTTTACAACCTCTTCATTGTAATCACTTTTCTTAATACGCTTTAACGTTTGCCACGATACGTTTTGCATTGCTTCATACAAACTTGTCCACGACTCACGAGCAGCTGATGATAGCGTTCCAAGTAAAGCTACATCTGCTTGCAGGGTTTCAATGCGAGGCGCTGGACCGTCAGGAAGCATTGCGAGTTCAGTTGCCTTACGAATATGCTGTTCCGCTGTTTCAAGCTGGAATTTCACATCTTCTAATAAATAAGAAGCATATACTAAATCCTCAATTGTCTTTCCTTCTACGTCATATGCTTCTACTAATTTATCAAGCCATTTTTCCGGATTTGGATGCGCTCTTGATTCTGTATGAAGCGCTAAAATCATACGTTGTAAGTCATCATCACTACGGTCACTCGTATAACGATCAACGAGTTCAAAGAATATCGTATTATCTTCGATGCCATACTCTTCTTCTAATATGTCATCTAGCACTTCTTCTTTTAACAATTCATTTTCTGTTTGATTCGCAATACGGAAACGAGGATCAACATCAAGCATGTAGTAATATCCTCTAATTACTTGTAAACAGAATGAGTGAATTGTTGAAATGGAAGCTTTATTTAATAGGCTCAGCTGCTTTCTTACGTGTTGAGAGCCTGGTTCATCAATTAATACCTTTTCTAACGCTTCTCCGATTCGGTTTTTCATCTCTTGTGCTGCTGCATTCGTAAATGTTACAACGAGCAGGCGGTCGACATCGACTGGGTTCTCTTCATTAATAATCTTTTTAATAATACGTTCAACTAATACTGCTGTTTTACCTGATCCAGCTGCAGCCGCAACTAAAATATCACGTCCGTTCGCTACAACAGCTTTCCACTGGTCATCTGTCCATTGACTACCTTCTGGTTTTTTAGGCCAATTTTCTATCATTCTCCGCCAACCTCCTCTCTTATTTTCTCCATCGCTTCGCTATCTTTCATATCTTTTAGCGATCGGAACTGATTATCTTCAAGTGACTCATCAAATTGACAAACAGATTTGAAGTTACAGAACGTACATGCTGCTTTATTTCCCATTTTATAAGGAGCAATATCGATAACACCTTCTGTAATATCTTTTCCGATATTTTCAAACGTATGGTGTACATATTTTTGCAGTACGTTAAACTCTTGCTCACTTGCAATACTTGAACGCGCACTAAAGCTTCCGTCTTTTTTCAGGCCAGCAGAAATAATATCTGAGCTTCCTGTTGAAAGTTTGTTATCCATTAAACGAACAACGTCAGCATCTCCTAATACGAGTCCTTTCATTTTAAATTTCTTTAAAATTTCTTTTTCAATTTCAGCTTCAGATGCGTCACCTTTCATCTCAACGATTGGGTTATGAATATGGAAATACAATACACCAGCTGGTGATGCTGCGTGGCCTTTTTTCATCCACGTCTGTGCATTCGAAGTAACAACATCTAAATACGTTAACATTTGAAGTGCTAATCCGTAATACACTTCCGTTAAATCTAACGCTTTTGAACTTGATTTATAATCAATAATACGTAAGAACGTCCCGTTTTCATCTTCTGCCTTATCAACACGGTCAATACGGCCGACTACTTCCATCTTTACACCATTTGGTAATGAGAATTCCATCGGCGGAAGTGACCCTGTACCTCCCATACCGAACGGCACCTCTAAATCAACTGGTACGAATCCGCTTGACTTCGCATGTTCACGAAGAATGATTGACGTACGGAAAATGATTTGTTGTAGTTTTTGTTTTAAATAGAAATGACGGTTTGAGCTTAATAAAATTTGTCGTTGTAATAACGGCGCAATTTCTTCTATTACTAAAACAGAAAGATGCTCACACTCTTTTATAGATAAATCCGCCCAAGTACGGTTTTCACGCAATAACTTGTCCGCAATTTTCTTTAATGCCGCATGGAATAATTCGCCGATGTCTGGCGCATCAAGCTTGAAAATATCACGCTCTCTAAGCGATAAACCGTGCTGCGCAAAATGAGCGTATGCACAACGATTAAATAGTTCCATACGAGAGACGCTTCCTTTAATTATATCTCCGTATAAATCTCTACTTACTGCTGTACTTAGTTTCTTCGCACGATTTCGGTAGAATAAACTTGATAGGACGCGGCTACTTTTTTGTTTCCATTCATCTGAAGTTACGTAGAAATTATATACGTCCCACCAAAAGTCTAAATTCCCTTCAAATCCGTATCGCTTCCACGTTTGTAGTTGCTGCATAACGTAAGATAACGTTACTTCTGGCGTTGCTACATATGAAATTTGTTCTGAACGTGATAAATCATTTACGTCATTCGTAATAAATGAATCTTTCACATTAGGGAACATTCTTTTTATTTTCTTAATAAAGCTAGACGCAAGTAACGTCTTTCCTTCTTCATCTGCAAGCGGGCATGAAATGTATAACTTCTCAGATGCTCTCGTTACCATTTGATACATAACGAACTGTTCTTCTAACAAAGTTTGTCTCGTCGTTGGCGCTAATTCAATCCCTGCCGCACCAAGAACTTCTCTTTCCTCATCAGAAAGCATACCTTCATCCATAGGTGCTGCTGGAATGACACCCTCATTTACACCTATAATAAACGTTGCTCTCACATCAGATAATCTGGAGTGATCAATATTAGCAATTAACACTTGGTCTAATGAAGGCGGAATGTTAGCAAATTGAAGTGCCTCAAGACCTGTCGACATAACGTCAGTAAACATAGAAAGAGACATTTTCTCTTCCCCAAGCATCTCTACAAATGTATCAAGAAGGTTCATTACTTCTTCCCATACTTGTTCATGATCTGTCGCAAATAAGAAATCTCCACTTTCTTCTGCACGTATACGTAATTCTTCTAGTTTCTTCGGAACATCCAGTTCTTCTAAAAACAAGTAAACTGCTTCACACATTTGCATAACTGTTCCTGCACGCTTTAACCTTTTTTGCATGCGAATAACAGGTGTTCTTACAACGTCACGTAGCCTATTTATTTTCTCTTCCATTTCACGTTCACTGTCTGTAATCATCCCGTTCGTATCATCAAGAGAACGATAACGGCGATACATCCATGGATCTTCAGCAGTCCATCTCTTTCCTTGTACACCGTACGCTAAACAGTAATTTTCAAATTCATCCATTTCTTCACGCATCGCTTCTTTTCTTACGTCTAATGGATATAAAAGCTCTGTTTTCACGCAACGGAACACCGCATCATAACGCCAATTCCCACTAATAATCTCGAGTGCAGAACGAATACATTCTACCAATGGGTGGTGTGACATCGGGCGCTTTTCATCGATGAAGTGCGGGATATTGTAATCTGTAAATAACGTTCGCATCACATCGTAATAACTTTCCCCATTACGAAGAAGCACTGCAATATCTCGGTAACGATATTTTTCGTCCGCAACAAGTTTACGAATTTCACGAGCAACACCTTCTACCTCCGCTCGTAAATTCGCAGCTGTACTAATCGTTACACTCGCTTCACCGTTAAATTTTTCATTCGGACGCGCTTCATAATGAGCTTCTAAATGCGCTAATGCCGGAGAATGAAAACGCGGCTGTTCCATAAGTGGAATTGTTTTTTCAATTTCTATTTTCTCTTCACGCGCTACTTGTTTTATTTTTTCATACGTTAACGTCGTTTCATAAAATAAATCGAGTTCATTTACTGGCTGTGCTAACGTTTTTTCATCTATCGTTAACGTGATCGTAACTCTCGCTCCGCAAATCATAAGCTGTCTTACAATCTCTAACTCTTGCGGGGAGAATGAATGAAATCCATCTATATAAATTTCCGCACCATTTACATATTCAGACTGCGGAAGCTTTTCCACTAGCAATTGCAGGTAGTCTTCTGAATCTAAGTATTTTCCAATTAAAGCACGTTCAAAATCATCGTATAGTAACTGTAAATCATACACTTTATTCGCTAGTAACTTTTGTTCGGCACTGCTACTATGCGCATCTAATTGTTGCCACATTTCATATACGTTAGATGGCGTTACATTGTAACGTTTAAACTCTGCAATCATACTGCCAAGATGTTCAAAGAAACCATTTTGCTCCGCTGCTTTTTGGAACACCGATAATCCATCTTTACGAGACTCTACAATTTTACGGAGTAACATATGTACACCAGCTTCATCAATATGAAGACGACTCGCTCCGCCAACTTCTTGCAGCACCTTCCACGCTAATCGTGAAAAACTAAAAACTTGTGCCCGAATAGAACCTCTTACATCCTCACTTCCAATTAACGCCTGCTGCGTCTGGAATGTCATCTGTTCTGGCACAAGATATAATATTGTTTTCCCTCTCGGGCGCTGTTTTAACTCTTCTTGCACTTCACGTAAACAAAGTGTACTTTTTCCACTTCCCGCTCTACCAATCACAAATCGAAGTGACATGTAACCCCACCTTTCACTTACATAACGAACGTTAGTTTGCTACTATAATTGTATTATAGTACACGAAAAAAGACAAACTGAGTTGTTTGTCTTTTCTATACTTCTACTTCATTATATCAACCTTTTGAAAAATTCGTTTGTACCTCTTGAATTGGCCAATATCGCAAATCAACTTTACCGACGACTGTATCAGCTTTTACAAAGCCAAAGTGTCTACTATCCCAGCTCCCGAGCCGGTTATCACCTACTACAAAAATAAACCCGGGTGGCACCAGCTTTTCTTTCGTTAACTCTTCTAATGTAAAGTCGCCTGTTAGTTGCCTTCCATTTATCTCTTTCTTATACTTCTCTAGATACGGCTCATCAATAAATTGTCCATTTATATATAACTTATCATGCTTATATTCAATATGATCTCCAGGTAAACCGATAATTCGCTTTACATAGTCCTCTTTTTTATTCGCATGAAACACCACAACATCAAATCTGTTCAAGTCCCCAACTTGATAACTCACCTTATTTACAACGAGCATATTGCCATCTTGCAATGTCGGCATCATTGACTTCCCCTCTACAACATACGTTGAAAAGAAAAACGTTCGAAAAAATACAGCTAATAATACACCAATTAAAATTGTTCGTATCCACTCTATGCCTTCTTTTTTCAAAGTTTTCTTCATCTGCTTCTCCCCTTATCCTTTAATACTGAAGCTTTCCTTTACAAAGAAGACTATTCTTAATGTAGTTCTAACTTTACTTCGATTTTCTTACCGACATACCATAAAATAAAAATACCAATCGCTACAATGACTGATTTCACCGGGTTATGAATAAATGACATTAAATCATGACCGATATACGTTAAAATAAAAATCATCACAAGTTTTCCGAATACTAACGCTAGACCAAACTGTTTTACACTAATTCGGGATAAACCAGCGACAACATTTATGAGCGCTGACGGTGTAAACGGAAAACAAAATATAACAAAAATCGGTGCGAATCCTTTCCTTTCAATCCACCCCATTGCTTTTCGTACTCTCTCATGCTTATTTACAAACGAAAAGAAACGACTGCGACCAAAATGGCGGATGATGAAAAAGACAAGTAATGCACCCATTACTGATCCAAGCCATGAATAAAGAAAACCGAGCCAAAAGCCAAATGCAACAGCATTCGCCAGTACAAATACGATAAGCGGTAATGCTGGAATCAACGCCTCTATCATCGGTAAACCAATACCAAGAAGTGGTCCGAACGCTTTATAACTCTCAACAATATGATCCATATTTTCTGGTGAAAAATACTCTTTGATTGTCTGAAAATCCATTCTACACTTTACCCCTTTACTCTAAATACTATCCCTACTGTATCATCGCTTATATGAAAGAGGAAATGGTAGATACGACATATGGAGATGCATTTATTAAAGTTTCCATATCTTTCATAAGAATTCCTTCATTATTTAGCTATGATAATCTATCAATATTCGACAGGACATGTCGTTCGTTTTGTTATTTAGATGGTTTTCCGATTTTTATCGTTAAATGAAATTACACTGGTGATTTTCTAAATATAACAATTACAACTCGGTTTTTCTAATATATCGCCTTACCTACAAAGACTGATAAGGTGAAACTTTAATCAGTGGGGATTTTGTTGATCCCCCGCTTAACTTCTTTGCTTTCGCTGAATTTTGAGGCGGGGGTCTTACTGCCCACAAATAACAGGATAAACAAAAAAGAATGGGGATTCCCCCATCCTTTCACACTTCGCCTTCCTTCACAAAATACACACTCTCATAAGCGGGTCTTAATGTTGATTCCTCTTTTTTATCAACCTCTTTAAAACAAGGATTCCCTTGTTTTTTCCTACGATCTTCATATTCAGTACGTAATTTCGCTGTACGATTTTGTTGATTTTCAAAACTAGTTTTTGATATCTCTAATTTCACAGCAAAGCCATTTATAAATCTAATAATAAGATTTCCATCTTTTAATTCTTTATTACTTTCAATATAAAAATGAGACAACCAAGCGCACTCTTTTCTAGAGTAAGAATAGGTAGGGAAAAAATAAAGTTGATCTGCTGGACTAATCGCAATCGGTGCTTTATGTGTAATATGAGTTAACTCTTTCGTTCCTTCTTTTCTGCCTAAGAAACTAGAGCCATGCTTGCGGCAACTTCTTTCTATAATATCTAGAGGTTTTTGAAATACGAAAAAAGAATCATTCATTTCAACGACTCGAGTAACAATTTTCTTTTCACTTAGAATAACAGGAAGTAAGGCCATCGTATTTTTCGTTACAACATAATTTTCGACATAGCGTTCCACTTTACTTTCCATGCTCTATTATCTCCTTTTTTCCATTTATATTAGCAGCTGCATATATAATTTTAGCACCTATGAAAAGAAAACGGATTGCATATTCCACTATTTTACATAGATTTATTATTTATCAACCATTCTTTAAATTTAAAATTAACTATATAATAATAAAAAGATAATAATGTACACAAAAAACATTTATTCTACTATAAATATTTGAAATCACTTCCTCATTTCACATCATTACAACAACTAACTTTGCTATAATTAAAATATAAATCCAATATATGGAGGGCCACTATGGAAGAAAAAGAAATCCAACCATCGATTCAAATGAAAAATAGCAGCGTCATTATCGTGAAAAACTCAGCTAGCATTATATTCGGTTTATTTTTCATTCTGCTATTCTTTGCTAAACCGTTTCGTAAATCAAAATGTCCAGAATGTAAAAAACGTGAGAAGAAAAAATCAGGGCAAGAACAATAAAAGGCCTTCCTTTATGGAATGCCTTTTTACATTTGTAGTATCATTTTATTTATTCTTCTTCACTCTAAAAAAACTATATTTTCTTCCAAGGTTCTCTACATCTTTTTTGATTTGTAATATGATCCTTATCTAAAACATGAGAAAAAGTATTTGTACTTGTTACTCGCTTTTAATTTTTATTAATAACTTCAAATTTGTACACCTTTATCCATCACTAACAATTCGTTAATTAGTTAACTTTATAATATAAGTTTTGTATATAATTTCATTCAAAAACACAATATATATAAGTGGTCATTTTATAATTACATTGCTTTTTATCGAATTCCAAAAAGGAGCTGTATACTATGGATAAAGAAAACCTATTAAGCCAGCAGGTTAATAGCATCCCCTCAGATGCTCTGAATACCCCTAGTAAGGAACAAGAACAACTGTTAGAAACATCATCTCAAAACGTACAAAATTCCAACAACAACACTAACAAAAAAGATGTTACTTAAGGTCCATCTGGAAAAGATTTCCCCATTTCAACAGAGAATACAAATTTATAGTTATTTACTATCATACACAGCAAATGCTCTTGCTGAACTAATTCTTCTACAGAAACTAATACGCATTCCAGATAATTTTTCACCCGTTGTAACATAGAAAAAGAGATTTAGATATAAAAACAGGCTCTGAAAAAACTTTCCCCACAACAAAAAAAAGGATGGCATTAGCCATCCTTTTTTCCATCATCAACTATAAAATTATAGTTTGATTACGTTTTTAGCTTGAGGTCCACGGTTACCTTCTTCGATTTCGAAGCTAACTTTTTGGCCTTCTTCTAGAGATTTGAAACCTTCAGTTTCGATTGCAGAGAAGTGTACGAATACGTCGTTTTCGCCTGGAACTTCGATGAAACCGAAGCCTTTTTCGTTGTTAAACCATTTTACTTGTCCTGTTACTGCCATGATTATTTCCTCCTAAGAAAATACAAATTTAATTTTTTTAGTCTTCCTGTCTAAAAAAAGAATCCACACATTATCAAATACGAAACATAAACTAGTTCTCACATACTTTTTCTCGTTCGTTTTCAGCACTTGATAACATATGGATTGCTTAATTTAACTATTCAACTGACATCATCATAGCACATTAAAATAAAATGTACAATCTTTTTCGAAAATAGAATTTCTAATTTTTAGTATTTCTTATAAAATATAATTATCTTTATTCCAAATAAGGAGGAGTTTATGACCAATAAAATTCCTAGAAAAACATTAAAAAGAATTGAAGAGGATATTGAAAATAATAATCTTGGAAAAGCAAGAGATAGATTGCATGGCCTCATCTTTACATATCCAAATGAATTACATCTTCGAAAAAAACTCGGAGATATTTATTATACATTACAATATCCAGAAATGGCTGGACGTTACTGGTATCTAGAGGAGCATAAAACAGATATTATGCATGAATCATGTTTATTATTTGAAAAATCAATGGGAAATAATCCTCATCATATTGCACGTGCTTTAAAGTTTAAAGGTGATTCTAACCATATAAAAGGTTTGTATAAAGATCAACCTTTATCTTCAGTGCAGAAGAAAGTAGCAGAGGAGTTAATTTATGAGTATAAAGAAACATGGCAAGATAAGCTAGTTCCTTTTGGCTGTCTAGCATTCCTTACTTGCCTTCTCTTTTCTGCCATTGTTGGTCTATTTACTATTTGGAATTGGATTTTGTAATCACAGGGGGAATTTTCACATGTCAAACTACGCTAAAGAAGAAAGGCTAACAGGGGGAAACGTCTCAAACGTATATCGTTCTGAAAATACTGTTCGGCGAGAGTTAAAGCCGGGCGGTGAAAAGATTCATAAGCTATTGCAACATTTAGAAAACAAAGGATTTCATTATGCTCCAAAGTTTTTAGGTGTAGATGAAAAAGATAGAGAGATTTTATCCTTTATTGAAGGAGAAGCTGGCAATTATCCTTTAAAAGAATATATGCGATCTAATGATGTATTAAAAGAAATCGCAAAGATACTTCGCCTTTACCATGATGCTGTAAGTGATTTTCCGTTATTAGATGATTGGAAACCGATGGATCACACTCCAAATAACATTGAGGTTTTATGTCACAATGATTTTGCCATATATAACATTATTTTTAATAATGAGAAGCCAGTAGGGATTATTGATTTCGATGTTGCTGCTCCTGGTCCAAGACTATGGGATATCGCTTATACACTCTATACTTGTGTGCCTTTAAGTAGAGTGTATTATACAGAATCCGGTGAAGCCGTTCATTATGACTTATCGCAACATGCAGATCGCATTAAAGAGAGAATGAATTTGTTCGTTCAGTCCTATGATAAAAATATGGATGAAGATTACTTAGGAATGGTGTTGCTTCGATTAGAAGGATTATGTACATATATGAAACGAAAAGCGCAAGAAGGCGACTTGAATTTCCAAAGAATGATTGATGAAGGACATCTAGAGCATTATGAGAAAGATATGAAGTTTATTCGTGATCATAGGGCTGAGTGGAGTTGATTTAGTAATAAAGAAAAGGAAGTATCGTTTTTTGCCGACAACTCAATCTCTCTTTTCGAATCGTTTAGAAAATAACAAGGGGCACCCTTCAAAAAGGTGCCCCTTCCTTTTATTTCGTAAACTGTGCTTCTTCCGTAGATCCTTTTAACGCTGTCGTTGATGAAGTTCCGCCTGTAATCACTTGTGCAACTTCATCAAAGTAACCTGTTCCTACTTCGCGTTGATGACGTGTTGCAGAGTAGCCATGTTTTTCAGCTGCGAATTCTGCTTGTTGTAGTTCAGAGTATGCTGCCATGCCGCGCTCTTTATAGCCACGTGCTAGTTCAAACATACCGTAATTTAATGAATGGAATCCAGCAAGTGTTACGAATTGGAACTTGTAACCATAAGATGCGATTTCCTTTTGGAAGCTTGCAATTGTTTTTTCATCTAGTTTTTGTTTCCAGTTGAATGAAGGTGAGCAGTTATATGCAAGTAGCTTTCCTGGATGCTCCTTATGAATTGCGTCCGCAAATCGTTTTGCATCTTCTAAATTTGGTTCTGACGTTTCACACCAAACGAGGTCTGCATACGGTGCATACGCTAAACCGCGCGCAATTGCTTGATCAAGACCTGCATTCGTACGGTAAAATCCTTCTGGTGTTCTTTCTCCTGTAATAAATGCTTTATCAACAGGATCGATATCGCTCGTAATTAAATCAGCTGCATCCGCATCTGTTCTTGCAACGATAATTGTCGGCACTCCCATTACATCTGCTGCAAGACGTGCAGAAATTAAATTGCGTACTGCTGTTTGCGTTGGTAGTAGTACTTTTCCGCCTAAATGGCCACATTTTTTCTCTGAAGATAATTGATCTTCAAAATGCACACCTGATGCACCTGCTTCAATCATACCTTTCATCAGTTCGAATACGTTTAATTGTCCGCCAAATCCAGCTTCTGCATCTGCTACAATCGGTACGAAATAGTCTGTATCATCACTTCCTTCCATATGCTGAATTTGATCCGCACGTTGAAGCGTTTGATTAATTCGTTTTACTACAGCAGGTACGCTGTTCGCTGGATATAAACTTTGGTCTGGATACATATGTCCAGAAAGGTTTGCATCAGCTGCTACTTGCCAACCACTTAAGTAAATCGCTTGTAACCCAGCTTTTACTTGTTGCATCGCTTGGTTTCCTGTTAATGCGCCAAGTGCGTTAATATAGTCTTCTGTATGAAGCGATGTCCAAAGCTTCTCAGCACCGCGACGCGCTAACGTATGTTCAATATCAATTGACCCGCGCAGGCGAATTACATCTTCTGCCGAATATGGACGTGTGATCCCTTTCCAACGCTCATCTAATTCCCAGCTTTCTTGTAACTTCTCGATTCTTTCGTTTTTCATTTGTTCCATCCCCTTTTCATTTTTCATAAAATTTCATAACCCGGTAATGTTAAAAATGGTACGAATTCATCATTTCGAACGAGATCTGTAAACAACGTTGTCGCCTCTTGGAATCTCCCTTTCTTAAAGGCTTCCTTACCAATCTCTCTTTCTATTTTTGCTAATTCTTCTTCTTTTAGCTCTTCCATTAATTCAAGCGTAATATTACGACCATCATTTAGTTTTCCACCTTCATGACGAATCCATTGCCATACTTGTGCTCTTGAAATTTCAGCAGTTGCCGCATCTTCCATTAAGTTATAAATGGGTGCTGCTCCCCGTCCGCTTAACCAAGATGCAATATATTGAATACCTACACTAATATTCATGCGAAGGCCCTCTTCTGTAATCGTTCCCACCGGTACCTCTAGTAAATCGTTTTCTGTTACACATATTTCTTCACGTTTTCTAAAAATTTGATTTGGTGTTTTCATAATGTGATTAAACACTTCCATTGCAACCGGTACAAGTCCAGGGTGGGCAACCCAAGTCCCGTCATGACCGTCTAAAGCTTCGCGTTCCTTATCAGCACGCACTTTTTCAAAAGCTGCTTCATTTGCTTCTGGATTATTTTTAATCGGAATTTGTGCCGCCATTCCTCCAATTGCTGGTGCATTACGGCGGTGACATGTTTGAATTACTTTCAAAGAATACGAACGCATAAATGGCGCCGTCATCGTGACTTGTGCTCTATCTGGTAGTAAGAATTTATTATGATTACGGAAACTCTTTAAAAAGCTAAAAATATAATCCCATCTTCCGCAGTTTAAGCCAGCAGAATGATCTTTTAGCTCATATAAAATTTCATCCATTTCAAACGAAGCGTGAATCGTTTCCAGTAACACAGTTGCTTTAATCGTTCCATTTGGAATGCCGATATATTTTTGAGCAAATACGAATACATCATTCCATAATCTCGCTTCTAAATAACTTTCCATTTTTGGTAAGTAAAAGTATGGGCCGCTTCCTTTTGCTAAAAGAGCTTTCGCATTATGGAAAAAGTACAAGCCGAAATCTACTAAGCTACCCGACATATTCTTCCCATCAACTTGCATATGCTTTTCCTCTAAATGCCATCCTCTTGGACGTACAATGAGTACAGCTGTTTTCTCATTTAATCTATATTCTTTCCCTTTATCATTTTTATGTGAAATCGTTCCCTTTACTGCATCTCGTAAGTTGATTTGACCTTCAACTGCATTTTCCCAAGTTGGTGCATTCGAATCTTCAAAATCCGCCATAAAAAGATGCGCTCCTGAATTTAAAGCGTTAATGACCATCTTTCTATCTACCGGTCCAGTAATCTCTACGCGGCGATCCTCTAAGTCTTTTGGCAGCTTGGCAATTGTCCAATCCGCTTCACGTATGTGTTTTGTTTCTTCTAGAAACTTCGGAAACTCCCCTGCATCAATTCTCTTTTGTTTTTCTACACGTTTTTGTAAAAGTTCTATGCGGCGCTCATTGAAATTCTCATGTAGTTCCTTCAAAAAACTAAGCACCTCAGGTGTCAATATTTCGTTGTACGCTGGTAACATTTCTCCAACGAGTGTAACCCGTGAAGTTTGCGTCGACATATTAGCATCCCCTTCTTAAACTGTTTTATAACAGATTTGATTTCATGTTTTATATTATATAACAAATCTTCAGAAAAGGAAGTTTTTTTTGAAAATTCATTTCATTTTTTTTCAAAACGCCATTCTTTCGTGCTTTATTTCATACAAAAAAGGCCGCTGTTATACAACAACGACCTTTTTGTATTATTTTTAAATTTCACTTTGACTAGTTAAACTTTATTACTGCCCTTGTTCCATATCATGCAATATTGCTCTATGTAAAAACTGTGCGTATTGTTCTCTCGTTACCTTCATAGACGGACCGAATTTACCTTCTCCGATTCCCATTGTAATACCATTTGTTTGTACTGCACTAATTGCATTCGTTGCCCATGAATTTGCTGAAACATCATTAAAGTTATGAGATCCCTTGGCCTGTAAGTCAAAAGCATTCGTAAGAACTTGTGCCATTTCCGCACGCGTTAACGTCGCCTTCGGTCTAAAGTTTCCATTCTCGTCTCCCTGGAAAATTCCCATTTCCGTTAAAGCCAATATCTCCTCGATAAAGCTTGTTGAATTTTCATCAATATCTCCATATGGGTTTTCATATTCATCTTGTTCTTCCATATCAAACACACGGTAAATTAAAGCTGCAACTTGCTCACGTGTTACATTATCCCCAAAACCGAATATTCCATCGCCATATCCCAAAATAATTTCTTGTTCCGCTAATTCATGAATTGCCTCATATGCCCAATGTCCTTTTGGTACATCTTTAAATACAATTGTATTTGTTTTTTGCAACGGTGCACTTTCCGCTTTTACACTGTTACTCTCTGGTGAGAATAACACCCCACCCATAATTGTTAATGCTGTAGCTGTTTTTAATAATTTTTTGCTCATCAAATTATCTCCCCAATATGTATATGTTTTAAAAAAAAAAACAGAATGAATGGTATAGTGACAATATATTTTTCGACACATTTCGTGACGGTTTTGTGAATCATATTACACATCATGTCTTTTTTATGGGGTTGATTATAAAGCTTATGTATAACATTAAAAATACAAATAAACGAATAATAATTCTTTTTTAAACAAACAAAAAAGCACAAATATTTCTATTTGTGCTTTCATATTTCACTCTATTTCCAATCCTCTTTCAAATGATAATTAATAATCGCATTATTAATAAACTGAGCATATTGT
The DNA here is from genome assembly GCF_016625265.1 of Bacillus sp. S71. Lineage (NCBI taxonomy): Bacteria > Bacillati > Bacillota > Bacilli > Caryophanales > Bacillaceae > Bacillus > Bacillus sp. S71. Next base: position 235,859 of record NZ_JACVUW010000006.1, read on the forward strand.
TCTCTAGGTACAGGGCGATTTAATTCATACATGCCATTCCCAGTTCCTCTTACAACATTATTAGATTGTAGCGCACTAATTGCATCTTCTGCCCAGTGGCCTTTTGGAATATCTTTAAATGTATGTTTTTGTTTCGTTTCAAAATTAAATGCTCGTTTTAAAATGACAGCCATTTCCGCTCTAGAGATTGGTGCTTTCGGCCTAAAATTCCCTTGGCCATCCCCTGTAAAAACACCACGTTTTGTTAACGCCAAAATTTCCTTTTTAAAAGTTGTTGTACTATCAGAAACATCTTTATATGGATTCGCTACTGATCCTTCTTCTTTTATCTCAAGTGTTCTGTAAATAGTCCCAGCTACTTGTTCACGTGTTATAAGATCACCAACACCATACTTCCCGTTTCCATAACCTAATATAATTTTATGATATGCTAAATCCATAATAGCATCATATGCCCAAAATCCGTATGGAACATCTTCAAACACAATCATTTGTGGATACTCTTCCGCTTTTACAGGCGTCACATTCGTCCCTGCAAATATACCTCCTGCCATTGTCGCAATCATCATTACACCCAATATTTTTTTCTTCATTATCCTCTCTCCCTATTTCATTCAAATAAAATGAATTTCATTGTTTCAGGAGTACTCTTTTTTGGTGAATGTAAGATAAAATGCAAATCTTCTAGAAGAAATATTTCCACTACCTTTCTGCTTTATGCCTCCTTCTTTCTTTTTCAAAAAGGAAGTTGTCACCTCTAAGGTGTTATGTACTAAAACATTCTACAATCTCTTTATAAACTCCTTTTCACTTTACAACTTCCCTTTATTGGCGCGTAAAGGAAATACCTAATGGAGGTTACTATATTCATGATTTATATTTCAGAGTTAGCATTCCCCTTCACTGATAACTCGCCTTCTCTTCCCTTGCGAAAAGTTAGTGCCATCCCTACAAATATAAGGATAATCCTTATTACTTGCATCTAAATCCGGTCTAATAGTTTGGCAACAGCAGGATCTAAAAACACTAATACAGAAATGAGTCTCGTCGATAAATCTCTTAAACTGTCAAAAAATAAGTAATATACAAATCTAGTATGTATAAATCATCGCCTTGAAAATGCCCGAAGTCTATGAATAGTAGCAATTAAAAAAGCATCCTTTTTTATTAAAAGAGGATGCTTTTTTTATATTTATTAACACTCAAATATGCTACTACTTTTGAAGAGTAAATTGGGCAACAATTTGTTTTAGTTTTCCTGCTGCGTTATGCATATGTTCAATTGAAACCGAAATCTCTTGAACAGATTTTTCTTGCTGTTGAATAGACTCTTTTACCCTATCAGTTCGATCAGATGATCTTTGGGAAATTTGAGCCATGTCTTCTGCAGAAGCCGAGATTTCCTCACTACTCGCTGCAATTTCATCTGTAGACATAGATACCGTTTGAATTTGCTCAGATACTTGTTGTACTTTTTCTGTAATTGTTCCAAATACTTTTTCTGTGTGCATTACTACTTGTGTACCTGCCTGTACCTCATTATCTACTTTCCCCATCATATGTACCGTATGGTTCGTTGTTCCCATAACTTGAGTAATAAGATTCTCAATTTGTTTTGCAGAATCACTAGATTGTTCTGCTAATTTCCGCACTTCATCTGCCACAATTGCAAATCCTCTACCACTTTCACCAGCACGTGCAGCCTCAATTGCGGCGTTTAATGCTAATAAGTTAATCTGAGAGGTAATACCTTGCATTACATCAATGATTTTAACAATTTCTTCTGATTGTTCTTTCATAGTCTCTACTTGTTTCACACCGCTATGTACCGAGTTTTGGATTGTATCCATCTGTTGAATCATTTGTTTCATTAATTTGTTACCACTCTCTGCATCTAATGCTGATTGAGCAGATAATTCATTTACAGAGGATGATGTATTGACTATACTCTGCATTCCTTGTGTCAACTCTTCCATCGCACCCGCAGTTTGTTCCATTGCTTGCATTTGACTCTCTGCGCCATTTGCGACTTCTTCAATATCCATAGTGATTTTTTTTGCTGCACTACTAGATACTTCTGATGCAGATGCTACTCCGTCTGCATATTGGAATAGAAGCTGAATATTATTCTCTACTTCTTGCATATTTGTTCTTAGCCCTGCAATCATCTCGTTAAAATTACTTACTAATACACCTAATTCATCCTTAGCAGTATAATCACCATGTACGGTTAAATCGCCTTCTTTCGCTCTTTCCATCATACGACTAACCGTTTGTAAAGGTGCAACTATAAGCTTGCTAATAATATAACTTACTATACATATAACGATTGTAGTAACTACTACAAGAATGATAAAGGTAATAACGGATCGATCAATCATTTTTTGAGAATCTTTAAACACTTGATCAGCTAAGTTTGAAACATACGATTCTAGATCCACTGCATAACCAGCTAACTCTACTCCCTTTGGTTTTAAGTCTTTTTGAAATTCGTTTACCATTTGAGATTCATTTGTTACCTTCGCTTTGTCAAACAACTTCTTGTATGTCTCCATATAACTTGGCAAAGATTTCTTCATCTTTTGAAACAACTCATCCTCTTGCTTACTTAAATTAACGCCATCATCATATTCTTTTAATAAAGAATCATATTTTTTAAGATCCTTTTCAATATTATCAATTATGCCCTCTTTATTTACCACTTCATTTTGTGACGCCGTAATTAATTCTAGTAAGTTATATTCTAGTGAATTTTGTGTACGAAGCATTCCTTCTAATAAAATTGCGGAATTTTGATAATCATCTACTACAACCTCTGTATCGTGCTTAATCTTATTAATGGAATTAATTGCTACACTGCTCATAATTACCATACCTAAAACTGCTAATGAAATAAGCGCTAATAATTTATATTTCACTTTTAAATTTTGTAAAAAATACATTTTTTCACCTTTATTCCTTTATATATAGATTTTTAGAATTTTATAGCTTATTATTTACAAAATCACAGTAAAAAGCAATGATAAATATTCCCAATATAAAACTTATTTTTCTATAAAAAAAAGTAGCATAATAGCTACTCCTTTTTTCTTTGTTTCTCATATTGTTCAAACGTATGAATTCTTTCAAAAATTGGTGGGTGCGTGTATAAGAAAAACTTCACTAACGCAGGCGGATTTACTTGGCTTAAACTTGTTTTTGATAAATATTGAAAAGTTTTCACACCAGATTTCCCATCCTTCGTCATATTTAAAGCATATTGATCTGCCGCTCTTTCTTCTATACGTGAAACATAGTTTGTTGCTGGTTGTGCTGCAAAAGAGAGTACAGAAGAAATTAAGAAAAATAAAGGTAAAATGGAGAAACATGCTACCTTTGAAATTTGCAATGTATCTCCCCATTTGCGAATACACATATTTATAATACGACTAATTAAAAACATACCTATAAACGATAGCAATACATAACTTGCAACGCCAAAATATATATGCTTCATAACATAATGCCCCATTTCATGAGCCATGATAAATAAAATCTCTTTATCTTTTAACTGCTTAAGCGTTGTATCCCACATTACAATACGGGCGTTAGGGCCAATTCCTGTTACGTAAGCATTTAATGCATTCGTTTTTTCTGACATATTTACTTCATATACGTGTTTAGCAGGAATATCCGCTTTGTCTGCTATCGCTAAAATTTTCGTTTCTAATTCTTTATTTTTCAGCGTCGAAAAGTCGTTATACAGTGGGTCAATAACGACAGGCTGTATGAATGTTAAAAAGATTGTAAATGGAACAGAGAGCGCCCACCCTGCTAGCCACCATCTCTTCGGAAATTTACGGATAAGCCATAATAGAACGGTCACTACAATTAACATAGTCGCATAACTTTCCCAAAAACCGATAACATGATCTTTAATCCAGCTTTGTGTGCTTTGCGTTGAAATGCCGTAATCAACGGACACTTTCCGGCCAATCCATTGCATCGGTAAGGCAAGCACTGTTGTCAGTAATGATAAATAAAAGAAATAAATCGCAACTTGCAAGACACTTATTTTAGTCGTTTCCTTCGACCATTTCTCAAACTTTCTTGAAATACCTAGCACAAGTACAAACAATAAAATAATCCATTCAAGAGGCGTCGCTAAAAAGTATAGTAAATTTTTCACGCGCGAATAATCTTGGCTTAGCGTAAGCTCTCTCGCACTCATAAACGTTTCTGGATCTGCACTTGTTCCTTTATACATGTCCGGAATAAGTTCATGATTCCATCCAAATAAATACCAATATATAAGTAACGCAAATCCAACGTACAAAAAAAGCGACCAACCAATAACCTTCCTCACGCTATTCCCTCCTCTATGCTGCCTGTCTATTATTATTGTAAGTTCGTACACGCTAAATTAGAACAAGCTTATTATGTGAATTGCTCGAAATCCTTTTATTTACATAAAAAAACTCTTCTACATAAGAAGAGTTTTACCTATCTTTAAACACTTTCTTCGGTTCACAATCCGGAATAAGGATCGCACTTGCAAACCAACACGTACCCTACTTGCTTTTTAGATAACATAAAAAGCCTCTTTAAGGAAGTACATCTATTAATAAACTAAAATCTTGTAAAGAGAAAGAACTATATTTCATAATACCCTGTACAGCTAAAAGTAAAACAAGACCGATCACACACATATAGTTAACGCTTTCTTCATTCTTTTTTTCAGTAACGACTCCACCACTTATGCATAAAATCCCCAACAAATGGAGCGCTAAATACATGAAAAAATAAGCTTCCTCCCAGCGCAAAATAACATTCACTGTCGTTATTAACACTAGACTAAGTAAAATCAAATAAAAAAACTTATTTGATGATATCGTTTCATTCATATAATTTTATACATCCCTTTCAAATTTCGAATTAATGATGTTTCAAAGCTATAAAGTAAATGATTGTTTTTATACCATAAAACAAAAGGAAAGCCACCATTACTTTCTCGAATACTTTATGAATCCACATATACTTCTCTTCATTCTTTCTGAAGATGCGCTTCATCATTTCTTCTACAATTAGACCAAATATTAGTAAAACCCCGAACACAATAAGAAGAGAAATAATATTTTCTTTTAAATCAGTACTAGAAAATAAGTAATACTCTGGAAACACAATCGTATCTACTACAGGTTGAAGCCAATGACAAACGCTTTTATCACACATATCTGTAATAGACGTAGCATCTATAATATCTTTTAATATTTTTTCAACCGTCTTCTTCATCTCATTTACTCCCCACTACATCTGAAAAGCTCTTTTCCTGCTCTGCATATATAACTGGCACTTCTTTACTCCAATATTTACGATTAACAAATAAAAAGATAAGTACTAAGTTTAATCCTGTTATAAAAATAATAAGTCCAGGAAAGAATGTCGTGTAATTTGAGAAATCGGCAAAACTCATAATTTTTTCTCTACTTATTAAAAAAGACGCACCCATTACAAATGCATTGTTTAACATATGTATTGCAATTGGCATGAGTAAACTTTTCGTACGAATATATACGATTGATAATACGATGCTGAATATGGCTGCACCGAGGAAATCAACATGTAACAACGCAAACAATATTGCTACAACGATGGTCGCTATGCTCGTTCCCCATTTTGTTGCAAAACGTTGAAGTAAAAATCCGCGAAAAACAAACTCCCCGATAATTGGTGCGATGAATACGACCCTAATGACTTGATATACATATCCCCCAGTACTATCTATAATCGGTTCATGCAATGCATTCATAATAAAGTCCGGTGTAATCCATGCAAAACTATACATATACAAAATAAGATACCCGTAACTAAACATGCATAGCATAATCGTAATGTATAAAACTTGCACCAAGTTAAATGTTTCATTTTTATTAACAAACAATGAAAATGAAATGCGATGCTTTCTATACTCATAAAAAATCCATACGATCGGAAGGATATAGAATATAAGGATATTTATAAAAGAAGAATTTTGTATATGAAATATACTTGTTAGCAAATCGCCACTACTTCTCGCTATTAAAATTAATAGTGCAAATACAATTAAAAAATATCTAGCTCGCATCACTTGAAACGGATTCACACTCATCTCCTCCCCTATGTTACTTTTATCATATCATTTGATTCTTAATTTTTTGCGAAAGAAAACCTTAAAATTTCCTTAAAAATTCCATAAGTTACAAAATGATGATATGATATTCGAGAAAATTAGGAGGGATTTTTATGTACCAAGCAAATATTTTACTTGTTGATGATGAAACAGCAATTTTACAATTACTAACTACCATTCTTGAAAAAGAAGGTTTTTCTCATATTACAACTGCAACATCAGCTGAACTAGCTTTATCTCTAACTAAGCAAAACAATTACGATTTAATTATTTTAGATGTAATGCTTCCTGGACAATCTGGTTTTGATATTTGTCCAATCATTCGCCAACAAACAGATTGTCCAATTTTCTTCCTATCAGCAAAAGCATCTGATTTAGATAAAATATCCGGATTTTCATACGGTGCAGATGATTATATTACGAAGCCCTTTAATCCATTAGAAGTAGTAGCACGCTTGAAAGCACAGCTTCGGAGACATATGAAACAAACCGTACCACACGAACAAAAATCACACTCGATTTCATTTGGAAGATTTGAAATTGATCAGCACTCTGCAGAACTAACAGTAGATGGGCACATTGTCGAATGTTCCGCTCAACTCTTTCAACTACTACTCTTCTTTTGCGAGAATCCGAACTACGTATTTTCGAAAGAGGAAATATATGAAAAAGTTTGGGGAGCTCCTGCCTATAATGGCGATGACAACACTGTTATGGTCCACATTCGAAAACTACGTGAAAAAATTGAACAAGATCCAAGTAAACCAGAATATATAAAAACCGTTCGCGGGCTTGGTTATAAGTTCGTTACAAAGTAGGGTGACGATATGAATTTTAATAAACGACTTATTATTCAATTTATCATGCAACACGTTTTTGTTTTAGTTACATTACTTATCGCTGTAGTTGCTGCTTTTACTTATTTAATTTTTCTTCTTACTAGTACTTTATACGAACCTAATATTCCAGATTCTGATAGTTTTACAATTTCAAGATACATCTCTTCAGAAGATGGGCATATTTCGTTACAATCTGAAGTGCAAGATTTAATAAAGGAGAAAAATGATTGGCTCCAAGTTGTAGATGAAAACGGAAAAATCCTCTACCACTTTAATACACCAAATGATGTTCCGAATGCTTATACGAAGACATCTTTAGTCGCATATATACAACATCATATCGAAAGTAATTATAAATTTACATATTGGGAAATTGAATTAGAAGAAAAGAAAGTACTTGTTATTTATGGTGGTATGTTAAAAAGCAATGCGTTACTGACAGCAATTCAAAAGGATCACTCCTCTTTAACGATGGATTCGTTTACATTAACAGATCAAGAAAAACAGTTACTGTCTAAAGAAAAAGCAGCACTTCAAATATTTAATCAAAATGGCGAAGAGGTTTTTGCCTATCCAGCTGGAAAGAAAAAAACATTTTCAGCAATACAAATCGCCCTTAATGAAAAAGAACCGTGGAATCATAAAGAAAACACGTCTAGCTTTTACGATGCAAATAGTGGCAACCTTCTCGTTGTGACTGCGAAAAATGATCACTACTATCCAGATGACGAAATTGAAGATGTATTTACTAAGAAGTTTCTCATCGGATGCGGATTAATCCTTCTTATCGTATTTGTTTATTTAGTCATTCTTTCTATTTGGTACGGTAATAAATTCGGGAAACCGTTATTACATGCGATGCGCTGGCTTAAAAATATCGCTGGTGGAAAGTATGAAGAACCCATTAGTAAAAAAGGAAAACCTGTCAGGTTCCGGCGATCTGGTAAAGAAAAATGGTCATTCCGTTTGTTTAGAGATGTAACAAGTTCACTAGAACACCTTTCTATTACACTCAAAAAAAACGATGCGATGAGGCAAGTACTTCAGCAAACACGAGAAGAATGGATTACCGGTCTAACGCATGATTTAAAAACACCACTTAGCTCTATATATGGCTACGCACTATTACTCGAATCGAATCAATATAACTGGACTGATCGTGATATTCAGCAATTTGGTAGTGTTATGAAAGAGAAATCTCAATATATGACGACATTAATTGATGATTTAAGCTTAACGTATCAATTAAAAAATAACAGCCTTCCTGCCCAACACGTAAACGTTGAAATCAATCAGTTCGTTCAAAAAGTATTATTGCAATTTATTAACAATCCAACACTCCAAAATCAAAATATTGAATTCGTACCGAGCTCAAATAAAATTCAATATTTCATTGAAGAAAAATGGTTCCAGCGTATTATTGAAAACTTACTCGTAAATGCTGTAAAACATAATAACGAAACAACTACTGTCATCGTAAAATTATCACAAAACGCTAATTCCTTTACACTCTCCATTTCAGATGACGGAAAAGGAATGGATGAAAAAACGAAAGAACTTCTATTTGAACGATATTACCGCGGAACAAACACAGAAGAAAGCAACATCGGAACTGGACTTGGCCTAGCCATTACAAAACAGCTCGTTCATGCTCATAACGGGACAATTTCCGTTGATAGTGCACTCGGAAAAGGAACGACGATTATTCTTGTATTTCCGTTTCGTTCGTAGGAAAGACGCTATGTGGCGTCTTTTTTTCTTTTCTGGGAGAATTTTTCGGTAATTGAAATTATGTGGATCGTTTTTTTTTGAGGTGTTTTAGCGGTATATGAAATTATATCGGCGATTTTTTGAATATATCGGCGCAACTCGAATTATATCAGCGATTTTCTAGATATATCGACTTACCGACAATACTAACCTACTTCCTCTACTACTATACAAATTAAAAATAACCCTTCATAACTCACTATGAAAGGTCACTCCATATTTCAGCTATTTCCCTACTAACACAAACACATTCTCATCAGGTGCTTCCATTACTGCAACATGTCCTGATTCTGTTGGAAATGGTTCGCGAATCCATTTTACATCTTTATTATCTTTTAAACTTTCATACGTTTGTTGTACATCTTCTACTAATACTTCGACTTCCGCAAAATTAATATCCGGATGATTGCTTATTACTAACTCCGAACTTTTCTCATCTGGAAACTTCAATCCTATTAACGTCCAAATAACCCCTTCTTCTAATTCTCTTTCTATCATCCAGTTTTGCTTCATTCCCATTTCTTTATAGAAAGAAACTGATCTTTCTATATCTTTCGTATGTATAGATACACATTCTAGTTTTTTGAACATTTTCCCATTTCCCCCTTTATGAAAAAGCGAACCATCTCCCAACGATTCGCTCTTACCCTATTATTTTTTCTTCACCGGTATCCAAAGCTCTACTTGTGCAAACTCACTCTTATCTTCGTGGCAACGCTCATCGTACAGTTCAAACTCCGTAACACCGCAATGTTCATATCCTGAATGCGGGAACCATTCTGAGAATACTGCATTCCAAGTTTGGTGAATAGACGATACCATTTCTTCATGAGGAACTTTCGGCGTTGTAAATACTGCATATGTTGCTGCCGGGAAAGTACGCTTCGCAATTTCATTTGGTACATTTTCAAAGTCTGTAACTTCCATTCCGATAATGTAAGTGAAGTCCCCTGTTTCTAAATTAAAATCAGTACATAATCCAAGCTCTACCCATTGGCTCGTATCTTTACGATTGGGAATTGTTGTCCCAAGATCTTTTTGTAAATATTCTTGCCAAAATACTGGAATGTCTTGATGGTTTTTCCCTTCTTTACTTGTCGTCTTCAATTCATAACCCGCCACTAAAAATTCTGGTTTATTTACAATACGATATTCCATTTGTATGCCCCCTAAATACGGATTTAATTTTCTTTGCTTTACATTCACTCTGTAATACATCGGTGTTTCGATTTCTTGTTTTCGATATTCACTCGGTGTCATTTGAAATAATTTTTTAAAGGCTCTCGTGAACGTTTCGTGAGATTGAAAGCCATGTTCAAACGCGATATCAATAACTTTTTCATCCGTATGAGAAAGTTGATAAGCTGCCCGGGCTAACCTCCTCTTTCGAACATACTCCATTACTGTATCACCTACTAATGCCTGAAATACACGGTGAAAATGCGACTCAGAAAAACCTGCAATGCGAGCTAAATTACGCAGCGTTTGTTTTTCCATTACATCTTCCTCAATATAATCAATTGACCTTTGAATTTGTGTTTCATAGCTTTCCATCTCTGTTCACCCGCCTTATATGTATTATGATAAAAGAGAACGCAATCCAATTCTTGACGTTTTTTACTATAATTCCATAAAAAATTGTAACTTTTTTATATGTATTTCGTTGTTATGTATGAAGGGAGGGAAATTAGTGAAACGCAAACAATCATTAGAAGACATTTATTCAGATCATATGCATGATTTATTTCGCTATCTTCTCTCCCTAACCGGAGATTCTCATTTTGCTGAAGATCTCATGCAGGAAACCTTTTACCGCATGCTCGTCCATATTGATTATTATAAAGGTGAAGAAATTAGGCCGTGGTTATTTACAATAGCCTACAACGCCTTTATCGATTGGTATCGAAAAGAAAAAAAATATAAAACAACTACAGTGGAAGAATTCCATTTACCAAACGTGCCAAGTACAGAACATGAATATTTCGTAAAATTTGAGATCGCTAGTTGGTTAGAAAGTTTATCTTCTATTCCGCTCGAAAGACGAAATGTCCTACTACTACGAGATTACTATGGATTCTCGTATAAAGAAATAGCAGAAATGACCGGTCTCTCATTAGCGAAAGTGAAAATTGAATTACACCGCGGACGGAAAGAAGCGAGAAACATAGAGGAGTGATACAGATGGGATGTGCAGAATTTAAAACACTATGGGAGAAGTACGAAAACGGAACACTCACACGTGATGAACAAGAAGAATTAGAAAATCATATAGAGACTTGTGAGGAATGTGAAGTGTATTTGGATGAATTGCTTACGAAGAGTGCACCGATCAAGAAAAGACTACCACCACAAAATCTTAATGTCCCATTTTGGAAAATAAAATGGAAACAGCGTTGGCAAACTGTTAGTTTTGTTCTTGCGGTTTGTATAGCAATCTATTTTGCCGATCATTTTTCATCTTCTCTTTACTTCAATAATATGAAAAAGTTAGCTGAAGTAAATGAGATTCCAGCACTCGCACTAGAAGCAACAATTCCAAATATTCGTTCCACTGGAGGCAGTACAAAAATCAAACCCTTTTTCCGTACAGAAAATGAAATGAATTTAGTTAAAACTGTCGGCAAAAAAGAAGTTCAATTCGGTACAGTAACAACGAAAAGCTTCTTATCGTCTGTAACTGTTACAAATAAATCTTGGGCAAACAAATTGAATTACTCTAAACTTTCCTTTGTTCATCCGAAAATAAAGCAAGGTGATCATTTGAAAGAACCATCTAAAAAAGTGTGGGATACACTTGCAAAAGTACATGAGGGAACCGTTGCAGAAGTAGCGATATCTTTTGACAAACTTTACACTTTACAAGAATTAGAATCTATTCTATATAGCACATTTGAAGCACAAGAAATGCCACCAACTCCTGTATGGTACGCTTTAGACACAGGACAAGAGAGAATAGATGAGGAAGATTTCATCCTACATGGCGGAGAGGTTATCGGATTTCCAGAACATATAAACCTCCCTGATAGTGAAGCAGAACGACCGAAGACAAAAGAAGATGAAGTACTCGAAATGATGCGCATTCTTTCTGAGCATAAAAAAACTGTAAGTAAAACTACTTGGACTCTTGAAAAAGAGCTGAACTTAGATAAGCGTTATGAGTATGTAAAAGAGAACGGTGTAAAAGTATACGGAATTGTTATTACTGGCCCGTCGAAAGAGTTATTAAAATTACAAAACTCCCCGCACGTACGTTATGCGACTCTTGGAGATATTGAGATTTGGAATTGGTTTGACCAGTAATGTGAAACAAGTAGAGCATCTAGAAGTGATGCTCTACTTGTTTTATTCCCTCTCCACAAACTTCCAAACTAAAAATGCTGCACATAGATAGGAAAGCCCAATAACTAAAAAACTATAGCTTGCCCCTCTGTACCAATTCGATGATTCATTTAAAATGATTCCCATAATCGCTATACCGACTAATGCACCAATTTGACGATTTACATTTAAAGTTGCTCCAGCCATATTGCCATTTTCACGACCGGCAGATTTCATTACAATTGTAGTCATGGCAGGTACTGCTATACCGATTCCAAGATTAACAACACTGTAAATGAGTGCAATTCCTATATAACTCACATTTTTCACTAGAAACATTAATAATACAGATCCTATACTAGCTATAAATAACGCTATGAATAATAGCAAGTTTGATCCAAACTTAGTCACCATTTTTGCAAATAATAAATTTCCAATAACAAATACACTCATCATCGGCAATAGTTGTAATCCTGCTACAAATGGACTTGCTCCGTATGCTTTTTGTAAAAAGAGTCCAAACATAAATATTCCGCCAAATAAAGCAAAGTTTATTAGAAACCCAACTATATTCGCTGAGGTAAACGTCTCGTTTTGGAACAACACTCTTGGCACAACCGAGTTTTTTGACTTTCGTTCTGCATAAACAAAGAGAATTGCGGTTAATACCGTCCCTACTATTCCTCCTAAAATTTGAGACGAGGACCATCCATAACTTGGACCTTCAATTAGAGTAAACGCCAATAATGTTATTGCAATTATACCGATTAAATGATTCACTACATTTATTTTCTCCTTTTCCGGTAAAACATTTGGAATAATTACAAAAGCCACTACAATACCAATCATCCCAATTGGAAGGTTTATAATAAAAATGCTTCGCCAACCAAATGTATTTACTAAAAGGCCACCAATAAAAGGACCCGTACCAGAAGCAATGGATACAATTGCCGACCATATACCAAACATTTTAGCTCTCTTCTTTTCATCCGGGAATGATACTACTAATAAACTAAGTGAACTTGGCATAAATAAAGCCGCTCCAACACCTTGAATTACCCGCCCCATAACAAGAATGTTCCCAGTTGTAGCAATCACACATAAAAGAGATGCGAACACAAAAATAATTAAACCAATCATATATATTTTTTTTGCTCCAAATCGATTGGCTAATGACCCCCCAGCCAATAATAATGCCGCAAAAGATAAAATATATCCGTCGACAATCCATGTCGAACTATACAATGCCAGTCCTAATGTTTCTTGAATATTCACCACTGCAACATTTACTACTGTTACATCTAACGTTGCCATAATAAATCCCATTGCCAAAGCGAATAAAATGATAATACCCGATTTCTCTTTTGTTTGAACATCTGAATTTCTACTAGCCACCCCACCCACTTGCTAACTCCCCTTTCAAAAATTAGTAATTTACCTATATATTCCTTTAGAACTATAATAAAGAAAGTACTTTAATTATAAAAGTACTGATTTTTTATATAGTACCTATACTTTTATATAGTAAGGAGTGTTTATATGGAAAATAAAAACGATGAAATTTTATTGAAATGTCCCATTGAAAAAACAATGTCTGTAATAGGTGGAAAGTGGACTTTCTTAATTTTAAGAGATTTGTTCTATAGTCCTAAACGTTTTGCTGAGCTTGAAAGACGTCTAAGTGGCATTAGCCCACGCACACTCTCTCTTCGCTTAAAAGAACTTGAACAAGAAAATATTATAAAGAGAAAAATCTATTCAACTATGCCACCTCACGTGGAATATTCACTAACAAAAAAAGGCGAAACACTCCGTCCTATTTTTGACGCGATGAAGGACTGGGGAAATGAGTGGAAAATATTAGATGAATAAAAAGAAGGTATCATCTTATGTGATGATACCTTCTTTTTGCTAATCCGCAATCACTTTCACATACATCCCTCTCACCGCTTTTTCATAAGCGATATCACTCATCTGTCTTATTTTTTCTGATACAACAGACGACTGAACAATTTTCCCTTCACGAAGTAACAGCGGATCAATAAGACGCACTTTATTTTTCTGATGTAAATCATAATCATTTCTATCTTCTTTTACTTTTACATTTTGATGAACTTTGCTTAATAAAGCTTCTACTTCGGGGTCATTACATTGCTGCAATTTCGAAATAAGCTCCTCATCTTCAAGAAGAAAATCATCTGCATGAATAATCCTTTTATGAAGAGCTACCTTTAACGTTTTCGCTAACATATCATTTCCGTAAATATTCATTGGTTCCATAAAGAAATCGATTACTTCTTTGTAATACGTTTCTGTAAACCATTCCGCTATTTCGATATTTTGAAGAACCATTTTCCCCTCTACTTCGATGACATCCTCTAAAAAACTATGAACTTCTTCTAAAGAAATATACCCATATGTATACATATCTCGTAACGTATAATCCACTCGATCTGCGCATAATTCTGGCGCTGACCTTTCCAGTAACGTCCACTTCGAATCATCTAATAAAATATCTTCATAGTTATAACCATGCTTCGCAAGGATCGCTGGAATTTCTGAGTTTTTCACAACAGAACTAAATATCTCTTCATGATAACTTTCATCTTCATTATCAAAAACATAATCAATCACGTGGGAAAAAGCAGTATGTGATATGTCATGCAGTAAACCAGCAATCTGTTCTTCTACTGAACCACCTAGTTTTTTCACTAATAACATAACACCCACTGAATGCTCAAAACGAGTTACATTCCATTTCTCGTTCATTAAGTAACTTGCGCCTGCTTGGTGAATTCCCTTTAGTCTTTGCATAGGCTTACTTAAAAATAATTCTTCTAGCACTGCATCCACTTCAAATTTTCCGTATAGTACATCTGATATGATCACTTACAATCCCCCTTTTCAAGCAAAGTCTTTTTATATTATCTCTTTTTTGAAGAAGCGTAAATATACTATTCTGCAATTTGAATATAAACGTTTTGTTTTTATAAAAAAAGCAGGTTCTCCTATTCTTATCAAGTTCAATCATAAAAAAGAAAATATTTTCACACCCCCTCTTTTTTGTTTTAATAGATTTATACATACATATTTATTAAAGAAAAAAGCAACGAATAGAGTCAATTAGAAACTGACTTACAATTATAATATGAAAGGTCGGATAACTATGGACAGTTATTTTCCAAAAGCGGGGAAGTTAATTGGCGGTATCATTATGCTTATTATCTTGCTTTCATCTCTTTGGCTTATATGGATTGGAGAAACGAACATTCGTTACAGTGGAGATCATAAGGGCACAATCCCTTTTTGGTACAAGTGGATCCCTGTTATTGTCGGTATACTCCTTGTCCGTTTCCTACCATTTCATCATAAAAACTATAATCCCCTTCAACAATTTGAACCAAGGCGCATCATAATTCAAACTGCTATCTTATTCTTAAGTGGCTCCCTCTTCACGATTTGTCTTCTCACCACGAACTTTGAAGGAATGGCATTACAATTGTGGTTTATGATATTTAAAATTATTTTATTATTATTCACTCCATTAATGCTGCTTTTGTTTTATAAAAAAGAACGACCAAAGCAAGTAAAATCAACAGGGGATATTAGATGGTATCAGTTTACACCACTTATTGTCATTATAATCTGGGGTTACTTCAACTTCTTTTCTATATTCTCTACACCATTTGTTTCAATGAAAATGGAACCGACGATTTTAATCTCCATTTTACTTGTAGGGTTTCTTATAAATAGTCTACTTGAAGAGATTTTTTATAGAGTTTGGTTGCAAACACGTTTGGAATTATTACTAGGTACTTGGCCGGCTATTCTTCTTACATCATTGTTATGGGCAAGCTGGCATATCGCATTACATGGCTCTGGTCATTGGGATATTGATACAGCTACGGTCATTGTGAACCTTGGTATCGTAGGTCTATTCCTTGGATATTTGTGGGCGCGTTATCGTAAGGTATGGGTAATTATTATTGTTCATGGATTAATTAATGCACATCCACAACAACTAATTGAGATTATATTTAAGTAAAGAGCGCGATTGAGAAATAAAAAATAAAAGGGATTATACATGATTAATATGTATAATCCCTTTTATTTAACCTTATTCAAACGTAACTTCTACCTGCACAATCTCCGACCTACTACCAAGTCTAAGCGGTGGTCCCCAAAATCCAAATCCAGAAGAAACAATTGCGTGGAACGCGCCTTTTTGTGCGTATCCCCAGTCTAGCTCGTACATTCTTCTCGTTACAATATGATTGGGCGCCATTTGTCCGCGGTGCGTATGACCGGATAACAATAAGTCTACACCAGCATCCGCTGCCTGTTTCAACTCAAATGGCTGATGATCCATTGCGATAACTGGCATGGATTTATCCACTGTACTCATAAGTTTTTCAAAGCTTTGGCGATCTCGCTCTGTTTTATCTCTTCTTCCAACGAGATAGAAATCATCTTCAATGGTGATTACTTTATCTAAAAGAATACGAATATCAATCTTATCCATCTCTTGTAAAAACTCTGGAACCGCTCTGCCGTAGTATTCATGGTTTCCTAATACGCCATATACACCTAATGGTGCTTTCATTTGTTTCATGATTGGTCCCATATTCTTTTGAATGAACACACCTGGATGATCATCGATAATATCACCTGGCAGCAAAATAATATCAGGTTCCATCTCATTTACATGACGAACAAGTCTTTTTAAATGTGAAACGCCAGACAGTTTACCGAAATGCATATCAGAAGCCATCGCAATGCGTAAACTTTTACGCCCCTCTACTTTTTTCGGTATGTGCACTTCGTACTTTCTTACTACCGGACTATACGCATTAAATACTCCGTACGCAAAGATAAAGATAAATGCAGCTATCACAGCCGCCCCTGTCCAAATAATTGCTGCTTCTTTCTCCACTGAAAACTGTAAAAGAAAGACCATAATATCAGCTAATGGCAACAACATAAGTGCATATTGTATAACCGCAAACCAAATCGAACCTATCGTTCGCAGAAATGGCAGAAACTTAAACACTTGCACGAGAATGTACGCATATGAAATAAATGCGACTATGAAAGCATAATATCCCCAAGATTCCCAGCCAAATACCGCATGAAGCCAAACCCATCCGTTCCAGCCGATGTAAAACATAAGTAGTGTGTATATAATTAATATGGTAAATATATTGAGATAACGAAGATTCTTCACAGCCAGCCTCCTTATTGATTTCTTCTATTATAACTTGTTATGCACTTATAACGTAAATATTAAGCACTTCAATCTTCAGAATAAGAACATTGATAAACATATTGTCTTAAAATTTTTAAGAACGGCTGTAATGGACATTTTCGAGTCTTAAGTGTTGGATGAAATTCTATTATCTTTATCCTTCAAAACTCATCTATGCAATTATGCATAACCATCCATTACGTTTTATTTTCATGTTACGATATAAATGTAATACGACATATATCGACAAAGATAAAAGGAAGTGATTGTATGAAACGTTCTAAAACCTACTTAAAATGTTTAGCATTATCCGCTGTTTTTGCTAGTAGTGCTGTAACTCTTTCAACACCTGCTACTTACGCTCAAACGACGTCACAAGTTGTAACAGATATCGGGCAAAATGCAAAAACACATACGAGCTATAATACATTTAATAATGATCAAGCTGATAATATGACAATGTCTTTAAAGGTAACTTTTATCGATGATCCAAGCGCTGATAAACAGATTGCCGTTATTAATACAACTGGTAGTTTTCTAAAAGCAAATCCTACTATAAGTGATGCACCTATTGATAACTACCCAATCCCTGGCGCTAGTGCAACATTACGTTATCCTTCACAATATGATGTTGCATTTAACCTTCAAGATAACAGCGCTCGTTTCTTTAACGTAGCACCTACAAATGCTGTAGAAGAAACGACTGTAACATCTAGCGTATCTTATCAACTTGGTGGCTCTGTTAAAGCTTCTGTAACGCCTAATGGCCCTAGCGGTGAAGCTGGTGCAACTGGTCAAGTCACTTGGTCTGACTCTGTAAGCTATAAACAAACTAGTTATAAAACAAATTTAATTGACCAAACAAACAAAAACGTAAAGTGGAACGTATTCTTTAACGGATATAACAATCAAAACTGGGGTATTTACACACGTGACTCCTATCATTCTTTATATGGAAACCAACTTTTCATGTACTCTCGCACATACCTATATGAATCTGATGCAAAAGGTAATTTAATACCGATGGATCAACTTCCAGCATTAACAAATAGCGGTTTCTCTCCTGGTATGATTGCTGTTGTTATCTCTGAAAAAAATACAGATCAATCTAACTTACAAGTCGCTTATACAAAACACGCCGACGATTACCAACTTCGTCCAGGCTACACATTCGGAACTGCAAACTGGGTTGGAAACAACGTAAAAGACGTTGATCAAAAAACATTTAATAAATTGTTCACACTAGATTGGAAGAATAAAAAATTGGTAGAGCAAAAATAAGTAAAAAAAACGAAGGGACTATTTAGACTCTTCGTTTTTTACTTATTCATAATAAGATCCCGCGAGTAATACCGTCGCTATGAAATTCTATGATATATTTTTAGGCATCTCTTCACCTTTATTTTGAAAAGCACCATCACAATCATTTAGCCATGCTTCCAATGATTCTAACGTTATATTCTCCCACTCATCTTTATTTTCTTTAAAATCTTTTTGAAGATAAAACAGGAATTCTACTAGTTTTTCTTTTGAATCTACACCATTAGCTAACTCATAAATATCCATATTATTACTCCTTTCAAATACAAGTAAAATCCGCAATCTCTTCAACACAAAAACATTCTTTTTTATAAAATGCTATCTTGTTATTAAAGATAGATTTCTTCTTTCCAACTACTGGATTTAGATTGAACTACTATTAGATTTTCACTTTCCCATTTTAATGTACCCAAAAATCTTGCATACACCATTTCATTCCCTACCTCTTCCACCAATAATTGATCTCGAATCTTTAATCCCTTTTCATCATACACTTCACATCGTAGCTGGAAACCTTTAACACGATGAATTCCTTTTAATATCGCTATCTTCTTACGGCTTGGACTTTTCTTAGGTGTCTTTCCAACTAAAAATATTCCTTCATAGTTTTGCTTCACAATTTCATCTAAAGATTCCTCTATATACCCTTTAACAACAGATGATGAAAGAGTAGAGTTTTCTTCAAGTCCAGGGACAACATATTGGCGTACTAATTTGCAAAACTCTTTGTATTTCTCTTCAACTGATTCCAGTGTTAAGAAATTCATAAAATCATAAGGAACCAGTATACTAATTTCACCCGATGCCCTATTCACTTTATATGAAACATCAGTGTGCTCCTTAGCTAAACAATAAACAGTAACTTTCTCAATTTCTTTTAATCCCATCTCAAACTCGCTAACTTTCTTTGCGAAAATCAACTCAAAAATCCTAATTTCATGTACAAGCAAATAATGTTTTTTAGGACGTTTTTTTTCCAATCGTAAAACTTTACTTCAAGCAATATAATTCACTCCTTTAAATTTATCACCATGGCATCAGGGACCTATGATACCTTTTATTAATTTATTAAACTGTACTCCTTTTTCATTCTACCTTATCTATATTTTTAATATGCTTACTCACAACGCACGCGGTGACATAACAGCCATAAATACATCACTTCTCTCACCTGGTGCCATATACATTCCTTCTGCATCTAAATATTCAATGGAAAAGGCTGCTAGCTCATACGCCATTTCTTGATCGCATTCAAAAAGTGGATTTATAAAAACCTCACTTCCTGTAATCTTTTGTAAATCTTTCAAACAGTTAGACTTACTTCTTGTATAATCAGCCACATTCTCATTAGCCCAAGACCACATCCAACTGTTACTCTTTCCAGACCAGGACCCTATAAAAACAACACTAAATTCAAGTAACACTTGACCATTTTTTTTAAACTGTAATATACATTGATCTTGATCATACCAATACTCATCAAAGTTATCGATATTATAATCCGAAATGAATTTTTGCTGTTTACTTTCTAATTTGTCATAACACATAACAAGATAATTCTCGAATTGTTCATCCGTCATTGCCAATTATCACACGCTTCCTTCCTTCAAGATCCTGCTACAAACAATATATCTTACTCTCTCAAAACCTATATAAAGTGAAACTTTAATCAGCCCTTACCAATTGGGCTTTTACAGGCAGCCCGCCCCCCACATATCATATACGTTTTTACCACTAAGCTATCTTAATATATACAACGAAACAAGAGCTTATATAAGCTCTTGTTTCCATAAATAGTTTCTTTACTCAGTCTAATTTATTTTATCACGATAAATAAATTCAATATTACACAAATGCACCCCAACCATCTGTATATCCACCAAACTCTTCACCCAGTTTATTCAATTCCTTTTGCATCTCTACGATATCCTCATAAATTAAGAACATTTCTTTAGAACAAGTACATGTCCAATCTTCAAATTCTTCATTATAATCTAACTCACAATTTAAGCCCAGCGCTTGTACTCTGCCAATTATTTTTTCTCCATTACCTTGATCAGGAATTGCAATAAAGAAATCTACTATATGTTTTTTATTAACATCTATACCTTGCTTGTATAACATATTTAATACTTGTCCATCTTCATCTTTTGGGAATTTCATTATAATCCCCTCCTATATACCATTAAAACTCTTATTTTTATGCGAATAATGCCTCTTATCCATAAAGCTACCAAATTCTATCCCTTTACAGACACTAAAATCATCATCTACAACATTACTTTCTGCAAAAGAGAACTACTTTAATCTACACAATGTTTCTATAAAACTTATTGTAATTACATCCCCACAACTAAAAATATTTAGGACCTCTAAATATTAAATAGCAGAAAAATCTTCAATACTATATTAGCACTCAAATCTACTATAATCCTCAAAATGAGTAACTAAATTTGTCTATCCTAGTTCCATATTAAAAAGAAAGTTTTCAAATAACTCCAATTCAAATTTATCCCTCGTCTTTAAATACTCTTTCTTTTTCTCAATGATTTGTTCTAGCATCTCTTCTTTATTTAATAACAAGGCTAATCCAATAGCATTTTGTGCTCGCGTCCCATCAAATATTGTCCCTATTAATCCAGCCTCATCATCATCTCTTACACATAAATCAAATACATTTTCCATATCTACATACTTATCAATATATGGAATGAAGTATTCCTTAACTTCTTTTAAAATATCCATAGTAACAGGTAAAATATCTTCTTCCTTTTCAACACGCCACCTTTTTTGCTCTCTATAGACTAAATTCCCTAAATCAACTCCAATTGTATAGGTTTCCTTTTTCTCTCTAATTGTTAAACCGTCAGCCCATTGATTTTTCATATTTTCTAATTCATCAAAACGAATTCCCACATCCACCGTCACATCAAAATCTTCTAGGTGATTGATAAAGGCTAAATGTATACCGATTTTTCCTTTATCAAATTTTTTCACCAGGTCTTGTTGTGTAATCCTAGTCTTATAACCGTCTTCTTTTAACTCTTCACCTAGATCTTGCAGTAGCTTTAATTTTAATTCTTTTTTGTTCATATAATTCCTTCCGCTCTCTATTTTGATTTGTCCCACGAGGATTAGATACATGTCCTATCCTATATATAAAGAAAAAGAGCCTATATTCGCTCTTCCTTCATATACACATTTAACAAATGCATCTTTCTAACCACTAACTTTTCTGGTGATATATTAATAGCCTCTAAAAGCAAACTGAATATACATGTATGTACCAACACCATAAATAACAAAAGCAACTATAGTAATTAGCCAATTTTCACGATTTTTTTGTACATACTTCGAGCATGCCCAAAAAAGAAGTAAAATAATTAATTGAATTGCAGTCACTTTTGAGACAGCAATTATAGTAGTTTCTGTAACAAATACTACCCATGTCCCGAACAACATCCGAATACAAAAAATAATCGCCCCAATACGTGTTTCAGTATATTGTTTATTTATATTTATAAAAAATATATCTTGCAACATAACAGTTAATGTTAATACAGCTACTAAAGCCAAGATAGAAATGAATTCTAAAAATTCTATAAGCACTTTTAGCCTCCCTTTTGACATCATTTTATTATAATTTTCATTAAAGATTCTTACTATCATGTAACTAGGTCTACAAATACCCTCTCATTATCTATACAGTTTTCGCATACATAATATGAAAATAACAGCTAAGACCATAAATAATAAGTGCAATCATTGTAATATACCACTTTCCTCTGTACTTCTTTACACACTGCATAAGCCCCCAAAGGAAAAGTAATATAATTGATTGAATCACTAAAATATTTAGCGGGGGACGCTTTCTATCTGTTTCATATAATGGATTGATGGTGCCACTCTTTCTCCTACCTTATATATCTTTTTATAGGGATATACTTTTAAATTTTACGTAGAATATATCTTTCAGGCAGGCCGCTCCCCTGCTCAGCTTGAAAATATAATAATTTACTCGGTATGCATGAAATTAAACAAGGTAAACCACACCAAATAACTTTTTCTATTGCACATTCTAATCCCATAAAACTCCCATCAATTTCACTAATAAGGGACATTACGTAACAAGAATCCTTTGCTCCATATTTTTTTAATTGCGTTGATATTCCTTCAGCATACACCATATTTTTTGGGATAGATTCAAAATACATAGAATTTAAGATAGTGTCATGGTTATGCGCCAAACGCCCTAATGCCTTCACTCTTTTTTTAGGTGAAGTTAGTTCAAAAATAATTCTATCCTGGATTTTTTTTTGAAAAAAACTCCTAACTATGAGTTCTTCATATTCTTTATCCATGTATCTTTTATCCTCCTATATTCTTAAAGTTACCTTTTCTGAAAAATATAAGTGGTGCGACATATATATATATTAATTAACTTTGGATATCTCCAGTATCTCCTTGCGCTAAAAAAATCATTTAATTACCTCTTATTATTTTCATGTTGCATAAATATCGAAATTATTACTAGCAATTGTTAAAAGCGCACCATCATATTGAATAAATGCACACGCCGATGATGGAACTAATTCGATTTGTGGTACAACACATTCTCCCATTAAACACTTCATCAATTTACTTTGATTTATTTCCTCTAGTTTAATACCAACGCTATTTCCTAAACTGATAATAGCAAAAGTATTTTCTATACTTACACCATAAAAATACTTGATTATATATGATACTTCTGTCCTTGGTATAGAATCAAAAACAAAGAAAATGTTCCTTCTTCCCGAATCAAAAACTGTGTAGGAAATGTTTTTAGACTCTATTTCTTCTTTCACATTTTTTTCCTCAGATTTATCTACATGTACAATAAACTGATTAATCCTCTCTTGAACAAGTAAACTTAAATTATCAACATTACGATTATAATCATCAAATAAATCTGTTTCATAAATATCAGTTATATTACTAACACGGTATATATTTGCATCTTCAATACGTTGAACCTTTTCGAATGTAAACTCCATAATACACCTTCTTTTCTCTCAAAGTTATATTTATCCCTATTCCATCCTACTATTCTCATTTAATAATATTAAGTTTATCTATTCCTATTTGTTTTTATAAATCAATAATAATCTAATTCTCCTCACAGAGAATCCGCTTTTCACCTTATAATACGCTACTTGTAGAGTATGCATACCATTCCCTTTTCCATATCTGTTTCGTATAACGGATTAATGTTGTCTCCATTTAAATCAAAATTCCGAATTATAGGCATTTAAATCCCTAGCTTCTTTAAAGTAATTTCTAAATTTATCATCAATATTTATATCGTTACTTAATAACAACATCAAACTGGAATCCCAACAAACAATTTCAAGTTTTGCTTGAGGGTGCTGAATATTTGGACTTGGTACCCAGATCCCTTCGTTTCCATTTGCATAGGGCTCTACAAGCAAATTATTAATATCAATGTTTATAGACTTATCAAACGCAGATAGTACGCCCCAAATAAATTGAGGATTATATTTCTTTACGAGATTTGAAAGATCTTCACCTGCTATCCAAACTATTGGATGCGACATTTTAGGATAATCTCGGATAAGTTTCTCTTCCTGATGTGCGACAATCTCCATGTCTGTTATAAGCCAATTAAACTCTTTTTCCCTACCTTCAAATGAGTCAAAAACGGAAGCCAAAACTGTATGTTTAGATCCATGTAAAATGAAGTTCATCCAATCCCTCCAATTAGTAACAATCGATAAGTTAGCCTTCTTGAACTTATTATGTGTAGATAATTAAACAAATACCAATGAATACTGTTACTATACACAATATAATAGTTGTTGCAGTATCTAGCAAAATGCTTACGGCTAGGAAAATTATTGATTTAAGGGAAAAAGAAGGTCCTTTTTCTTTCCATTGCCGATAGATTTGTATCATTGCATAAATTAATGGAATCATACCACCTATAATCAGAATAATCCCTATTATTTTCTCCATGTTTCCTCTCCTTTTAAAGATTCGAATCAATAAATATAATATATAATCATACGCCCTCAGAATATATCCTTATATTTTTGGAGTTATTCTACACATGCAAAACTCTCTAATCATAGCTACGCTCGTATTAAGCGCATTGTTAAAAATTATATAATCTTTCATTCTGTAATTAACGGAACTTTCCATCTGCTAAAAACGTTGCCATACAGCTTAACATTTTCTAAGGTATTAAATTTCCTAAGATATCAATTAGCTCTTCTAATGCTCTTCCCAAATCGTTTATATTGTCTCGTTCATCAAAACCTTTTTCCGTTAATTCATCTACTATAATATCTCTCAATTTATTTATTTTTTCAGTTTCTATCATACTTAAGTCTTCATAAACATTTAACCATAGTAAATGTTTATTTTGTGATTCTAATGTCTGTTTCAATAAAATCTGCATCTCTTTATTTAATTTAAACAACCTTATCTTCTCCTTTCCCAGTTTATTTTGAACCCTTAGCAAAAGTTGTAATTACTTTACCTTTTTTATTTAAAACTACTACAGCCTGTTTACTAGTAGATTTAGTTCTACCGCCACTTTGTATAACTTTTTCGCCAGTTTTAACAGCATTTAAAATCACCTTAGATGATACTCCTACAGCTTTATTACTACCTCTTACTATAGCAGCCTTTATTGCTTGTTTACCTGCACTTTTCAGCACACTTTGCATCGCTTTTCGATTTCCAACTTTTACTTGGGACGCCTTTACCTTACATTTTGTTTTAGATTGTTTCCACCCTTTAGATGCTCCCGTTATAAACGATCCCAATTTACTAACAAAATTCCCTCCACCCATAAAATTAAAACTATAGCTCTCTGCCCAACCCTTTATTCCCGCTTTTACTCCCCTAGAGTTAGCATAAGCTGTTCTGTCATCATAAATCCACAATCGTGTCGTCACCCAAAGACGATATGCCCAATGTCCATCCGGATCCACCGATAAGAACACACCATGGTCTGGATTATAGTACCTCGCAATCAAGTAATACATTCCAATTTCTTTATCATACATGTATCCCCCATATCCAAACGGATTATCTGCGGCGATACCTTTCGTCTCACTCTTTAATACATTACCCCTTGCATCATATTCATACGTTGCTACAACTTCTCTATTTTGATCTGTCATCGCGACTACATCACCACGTGGGTTGTAGTGATAGTATAGTGTTTGCCCTTTTGATTTCATAGCTAAGCGTGTACCACTTGTGGAGTATACATATTGACGAAGAACATTTCCACTACTATCCGTCTCATATAACGGATTAATGCTATCGCCATCATAGAAGTAGCGTGTTACTTGACCATTTATACTCTTTTCAATACGACGGTTATTCTCATCATATTTATAAGTTGCGAATGCATTGCTCTCACCTTGTTTTGTGATAGCTACAAGTTGGTCATTTTCATTCCATGTATACTTGTACTTTCCATCAGATGTACGATTGCCATTCGCATCATACGTTAACGATTCGTTTCCGAATTTTACAAGCTGATTTCCTTCATTGAATGTTGCCGCTATGGACTTTGTTTCTTTTCCATTCTCTACAACCTTAACACTTGTACGGTTGCCTGCTTGGTCATATTCATATCGTTCAGAAAGTAGAATACTGTTTGACGTACCTACTACTAAATCTTTAATTTTGTTCGCATGATCATAGTTG